>ONWP01000207.1 GCA_900321595.1 uncultured Eubacteriales bacterium | reverse complement strand
GACGCTGACCGGCGCGCAGGTCGTGGACGTCTTCGACCTGGGGAGCCTGCGCAGCCTGACCGTGCGGCTGACCTTCTCGCATCCGGACCGGACGCTGTCGATGGAGGAGGTCCAGGAGAGCGTGGACGATATCCTCGCCGCGCTGGCAAAGAAGGAGATCTACCTCAAGCAGTGACCGAAATGCAAAAAACGGCGCGGGAGCGATCCCGCGTCTTTTTGTGCCGCCCGCGATTGCGTTCGGCGCGGAAATGTGCTATGATGCGTTCAAAGGAAGCGCGAGAGAAGGGAGGAAGGGCGCGTGCACGATATCTGGAATCCGTGGCACGGCTGCGTCAAACGCAGCGAAGGGTGCCGCAACTGCTATATGTTCTATCTGGACCGGCTGCGCGATCAGGACGGCGCGCGCATCTACCGGACCGGCGCAGGCTTCCGGTACCCGCTGTCGCGCGGCCGCGACGGGGCGTACAAGGTCAAAAGCGGCGAGATGCTGCGCGTCTGCATGACCTCGGATTTCTTTCTCGCGGAGGCCGACGAATGGCGGCCGGCGGCGTGGGACGTGATCCGGCAGCGGCCGGACGTGAAGTTTTTCCTCCTGACCAAGCGCCCGGAGCGGGTCGCGGCGCACCTGCCGCCGGACTGGGGCGACGGGTGGGAGCACGTGATGCTCAACGTCTCGACCGAAAACCAGCGTCGCGCTGACGAGCGCGTCCCCATCCTGCTGACGCTGCCGTTCCGGCACAAGGGGATTATGGCCGCGCCCTTCATCGGCCCCGTCTCGATCGAACCGTACCTGCGGACGGGACAGCTCGAGCAGGTGCTGTGCGACGGCGAAAACTACGACGGCGCGCGGCCCTGTCATTACGAATGGGTGAAGGCGCTGTATGACGAGTGCGTCCGGTACGACGTGACGTTTACCTTCTGCGGCACGGGCAACGTGTTCGTCAAGGACGGCAAAACGTACCGCATCGACAAATCGCAGCAGAGCCGGCAGGCGCGGCGTTCCGGGCTGAACCACCGGGGAAAGGCCGTCGAATGGCGTCTGACGGACACCTGGGGGCAGCCGATCCCGGCGGACGCGCTCTACCGGCCGCATTACCGCGACCGCTGCCGGGAATGCGGCATGCAGCTCACCTGCAACGGCTGCAGCGACTGCGGCAGATGCGGCGCGGCGGAAGCGGCGACACGGTGACGGTCGAGGGGCACACGTTCCATTTCGGTAAATACGTCGGCGACGACGGCGTTTCCGTCTGCTGGCTGAACGGGGACGGGACCTTCCGGTTTGAGCTGCCGGACGGCGCCGGGTACGGCGGGATTTGGAAGGTCGTACCCGGAGACATCGACGGGGGCGGACTTGAATTCACCGACGACGGCGGCGATTCGCTTCTGTACTGGCCCTGCGGCGACGACGCGTTCGCCACGGCGTTCAGGGCGGAGATCGTCTACCGCTACGCGGCGAATACGCAGGATCAGCAGGCGGACGGCGATACGTTCACGGCGGGCCCGTATACGATGCACTACGGCAGATATCAAGGCGACGACGGCGTCGCGACTTATACGCTCAGGGCCGACGGCACCTACAGCGTCGAATACAGCGGAGCCGGCAGCGACAGCGGTACGTGGGAGCTGAAAACGGACGACAGCGGCGATCAGGTCCTCGTTTTTGACGGGGAGGAATCGACCACGTTCGGCTACTTCATGGTGACTGCCGACGATACGTTCATCTACAACTACAGAATGTCGACGACCTACACCTACGTCGGCGCGTAACCCGAAAAAGACCGCGCTGCGCGATCCGGCCTGTTTCGCGGGTCAGCGCACTGAATCATCACGCAAAAAACCGGGGCGCATCCTTTGGGATGAACCTCGGTTTTGATTTTGCTTTGAAAGACCTTTCGGTCATTCCCCGGTGCTGACGTAGACCACGATCGGCGCGTCGAACGCCTCCTCCGGCGTGTAGGCGCTTTTCTCGCTGGAGACCGAGATGACCTGTCCGGCGGGAACCTCCACGGAGGAGATGTTCTCGCGGGAGATGTTGTCGAAGCCCGCGGCGATCAGCGCGCTGTAGTAATCGACATAATCCATCCCCTCGTAGCCCGGGAGCGTCACCGTCGCGTCGGGGCTGACCGTGGTGGGCTCGGGCGCGGCCGCGGTGGTCTGATCCGCGGACGGGGCGGTCGTCTCCTGCGGGTCGTCGGGCGATTGCGTCGTGAGCGGCGCCGTCGTTTCGTCCCACGCGGCGGTCGCCTGCGCGCGGGTCGCGCCCGCGGCTCTGCGCGTCGTCTTCGCGGTCGATTGCGCCGCGGCCGTGGTGCTTTCGCCGCTCGGGACGGTTCCGTTCGTCTTCGGTTTGTTCCAGTTGCCGAATACGACGAAGCCCAGAATCACCAGCAGGACGGCTAAGAGCGCGCAAAGCCCGATCATTTCGAGCTTGTTCTTGCGATCGCGCTGCGCGGAGACGTCTTCGCCGCATTCAGGACAGGTCGCTACGTCTTTCGGCAGATCTCTGCCGCAATTGGGACATTTCATCGTGTTGCGCCTCCCGGTTTGGATACTTTGATATTCTATATTATATTGCAATTGCCGGCATTTTTCGACGGTTTGCGCGGCACTTTTTGAAGATTCGTTTTTCTGCACAAAACAGTCTGCAGAATTTTGGATAATATGCTGCATGCCTGTCATGTGTTTTCGGCGATTTAAACAACGCTTTTCCCTTGCTTTTCAGCAAAATAACCATTATAATTAGTTCCGGCTTTTGCTTTCCGGCATGAGCCGGGATTTTTTTCACGGAATCGAGATGAGACAACGATGTGGAGGAAGCTCCTTCATAGCATCCGGGAATACAAGCGCGATGCGATCATCACCCCCATCGCCGTCACGTTTGAAGTCGTGATGGAGTGCGTTATTCCCTTCATCACGGCCGACCTGGTAACGGAGATCCAGAACGGCGCCGGCGTGCCGGTCATCCTGAAATACGGCGGGCTGCTGGTGCTGATGGCGGTGCTGTCGCTGGCGGCGGGGACGCTGGCCGGCGTGACCTGCTCCAAGGCCGCGGCGGGCTTCGGCAAAAACCTGCGCGGCGATCTGTTCCGGGCGGTGCAGACGTTTTCATTTGAAAACATCGACCGGTTTCTGCCGTCGTCGCTGGTGACGCGTCTGACCACCGACGTGACGAACGTGCAGATGGCGTTCATGATGATCATCCGCATCGCGGTGCGCGCGCCGCTGATGCTGGTCTTCTCGTTCACGATGGCGTTCATCATGGGCGGACGCATGGCGGCGATCTTCCTGCTGACCGTGCCGCTGCTGGGCGTGTCG
The DNA here is from genome assembly GCA_900321595.1 of uncultured Eubacteriales bacterium. Taxonomy (GTDB): domain Bacteria; phylum Bacillota; class Clostridia; order Oscillospirales; family Acutalibacteraceae; genus UBA1081. The sequence continues at coordinate 920 of ONWP01000207.1, read as the reverse complement.
CTGTTCCTCATCGTGAAAACGACGCTGCCGCTGTTCCGGCGCGTGTTCCGCAAGTACGACCGCCTCAACGAATCCATCCAGGAGAACGTCAAGGGCATGCGCGTGGTCAAGAGCTTCGTCCGCGAGCAGTACGAGGAGGACAAGTTCACCGCGGCCGCCGAGGACGTCTGCCGCGACTTCACCCGCGCCGAGCGCATCCTCGCGCTCAACAACCCGGTCATGCAGCTCTGCCTGCACATCGTGATGGTGTTCGTGCTGACCTTCGGGTCCTACACGATCGTCACGAGCCGCGGTCTGAACCTCAACGTCGGGCAGCTTTCGGCGCTTCTGACCTACAGCTTCATGATGCTGATGAGCCTGATGATGGTGTCCTTCATCTTCGTCATGCTCACGCTGTCGGAGGAATCCGGCAAGCGCATCTGCGAGATCCTCGACGAAAAGAGCACGCTGACGAATCCGGAAAACCCCGTTACGGAGGTGGCGGACGGCTCCATCGACTTTGACGGGGTCAGCTTCAAGTATTCGGAAAAGGCCGAGCGCAACGCCCTCGAAAACGTCGATCTGCACATCCGCTCCGGCGAGACGATCGGCATCATCGGCGGCACGGGCTCGAGCAAATCGACGCTGGTGCAGCTGATCGCGCGGCTCTACGACGTGACGCAAGGGTCCGTGCGCGTCGGCGGCGTGGACGTGCGCCGGTACGACCTCGACACGCTGCGCGGCGCGGTGGCGATGGTGCTGCAGAAGAATCTCCTCTTCTCCGGCACGATCCGCGAGAACCTGCGCTGGGGCAATCCCGACGCGACCGAGGAAGAGCTGCGCGACGTGTGCCGGATGGCGTGCGCCGACGAGTTCGTCAGCCAGTTCGCCGAGGGGTATGACAAATACATCGAACAGGGCGGCGCGAACGTCTCCGGCGG
>ONWP01000154.1 GCA_900321595.1 uncultured Eubacteriales bacterium | reverse complement strand
TCAAGCAGGTCGACTTCCAGAACCACGCGGACGAATCGGCGCTGCGCGCCCTGACGATCACGAAGCAGCTGTTCGACGCCGAGGGGAACCTGCTCACCCGCGAGCAGGATCCGACGGGCTTCCGTTTCCGTTTCTATCTGGGCGAGGATCTCGACTACTACCGCATGGACAGCTATCACGTCAAGGATCCGGACGGGTATTACTGCTATTTCGATGAAACGGCGCAGACCTTTGTTTCGACCGGGGAAAGGATCTTCGCGAATCTGTCGCCTGAGCAGCAGCTCGACGCGACCTTTACGTCGTCGCCCTCCGGCGCCATCGACCGGATCCCGTCGCGCTTCAGCGTGGAGATCCGCGGTCTGCTGGTCGACACCCGCTTCAAGGTGGAGGAGCGCGCCGCCGACATACCGAAGGGCTATAATCTGATCGGCTACGAACGCGACGACGACTCCTATATCATCGATGAGGGCGAGCAGGTCAACTCCGGCGTGATCCGCGACAGATCGAATCCGCATCTGATCGTCAACAACAGACGCGGCTGGGGTCTGACCGTCGTCAAGAGCTGGTCCGACAACGACTTCATGACCTCGCACGACAACATCTATTTCGGCGTATACCAAAACGGCGCGCTTGTCGAGGGGACGCTGCGGCAGATGCGCACCGAGGTCACCGCGGAGCATCCGGCCGCGGAATCGTCGATCTACTACTTCTTTGAGCACCTGCCCGACGGCGGACACTTCTCCGACTACGACGTGCGCGAGGTCATGGTGACCGATCCCGTGGTGGACGCGGACGGCTATGTGACGTCCTGCGCGGCGGCGGAGCCCGTCGCGGAAGGCGGAACGCTGACCGTCGGCGGCGTGCCGTCGCAGAGCGGCGTCCACGGCGAGTATGCCTACATCTCGACGTACGGCGAACCCGTCATCACCGGCGCGGACGACAACGTGCGCACCGACAACGTCTCGAACGACCGTCCCGGCGTGCGCATCGTCAAGACCGACGCGGCCGGCAAGCCGCTGGCCGACGCCGTGTTCACCGTCTTTGACGGCGTCGAGACGAAGACCTACACCTCCGGCGCGGACGGCTTCGTCGTGCTGGCGTATCCCGAGCAGAACGTGCCTTACACGATCACCGAGATCAAGACGCCCGACGGCTACACCACGCTGGTCGACACCTTCACGCTGACGCAGGTCGGCGGCGAGCTGGTCGTCACGAACGGCGACGGCGTCGTCTCTGTCGCCGACGTCACGGACGCGGTCGTCGTCTCCGTCAAGAACGTCCCGACGCAGTTCTCCGCGGTCAAGGTGGACGCCCAGACCGGCAAACCGATCCGCGGCGTCGTGTTCTCCCTGCACGCGCAGGTGATGGGCTCCAACGGCCCGATGAAGCAGTACCAGCCCATCGAGGGGTACGCGCGTCTGATCACCGGCGCGGACGGCCTGATCCCGCAGATCAACGGATCGCTGCCCGCCGGCACGTATTACCTCGTCGAGGAGCAGACGCCCAACACGCATGTGCCGCTGGGCGAGGATATCGTGTTCACGGTGGATAAGACCGGGCACGTGCTGATCGAATCGGCTCCGGAGGGGACCACGCTGGCAAGCGGGGAAAACGAAAACGGCCCCGTCTTCACCCTGCAGGTCCGGAACCAGCCGCAGGTCCGCACGATCTCTCTGACGCCGCAGACGCTCGTCGCCGACTTCGGCCTCGACATCCATTATAATGTAAAAGATAACAATACGCGCGTCCTGCCGAATTCCGAGTACGCGTTCATCGGCGTCGCCGATCCGTCCGCCTACAGCGAGACCGCGACGAAGGAGCCGCCGGCGCAGATGACGAAGGTCGGCGAAGCGTGCGCGGGCAGCTTCGGCAATGTGACGCTTGCCGCGGACGGCATGGCGGACTACCGGATCACGACGATGTCGTTCACGGGCGAGGATACGTTCTGCCTGGTCGCGCACGTGACGAAGATCGCGGGCGTCGGGGTGGACCTGTACGCCTATGAGATGCTGACCTACATCCCCGCGACGACCGTGTATTATGAAGAGGACTTCATCGAAAGCGACGCCTATGTGGACGGCGTCGAGGGCACCGAGACCGCCTACGGCTTCGGTAAGTGGGAGCGCATCACCGCCGGCGAACAGCAGGACAGCCAGGCGGCTGACCTGGCGGGCGTTGTGACCGCCAACCTCTACGGCTACGATCCGAATTACACCGAATTCGCGACCTTCTCCAACGCGTCGGCCGAAAAGGTCTCCGTCGGTTCTGTCAACGCAGCGAATGCCGGCGGCGCGTGGCCTTACGTGGAATTCAACTTCGCGGGAACCGGCTTCGACGTGATCAGCGTCACCGGCTGCGACACGGGCATGCTGTACGTGCGCGTGTACGACGCCGAGACGAACAAGCAGGTCAAGAGCATGGCCGTGAACACCTATTACGGCTACAACTACGGCCGTCTGTACCTGGACGACGCGGGGCAGCCCACGCTCGACGTGACAGACATCCCGCTGTACGAGATCCCGGAGGGACTCGATTATGACAGCGGCGAGGTGGTCACCGCCGGCGGCAAACTGTTCAGCACCGTGCCCGCCTACCGGGACAAGAGCGGCGCGCTGACGACTGAGGATACCGGCACGCCCGCCTACGGCGAGAGCTGGCTGCTCAACGAGGCGAGCGAGGACAGCCTGTACCAGATCCCCGTGATCAAGATCCGCGATCTGGCTTACGGCTCCTACAGGGCCCGCATCGAGCCGCGCTTCACCTCGATCTACGGCCATTACAAGATGACCGACGATGGGTACAAGTATTTCGACCTCTACGTGGACGCGATCCGCGTCTACGATCCCGCCGGGAGCGGCGAGGACGGCTCGCTGACCTCAAAGGTCATCCAGGACGCGTATACCAGATCCGCCGAGATGAATGAGAAGTTCACCACGCTCAAGAGCGTCGTCATCGGCGCCGAGTCGATGGGCGTTTACGACGAGGACGGCAAGCCGTGTGAGGGCGCGGTCATCGTGGACGGCGGTCAGGTCCTGACGACGGATCGTCTGAGCGACTACGGCCGCTACGGTCCCATCAACGAGCTGTATCTGGGCAAGGGCATGTCTGTGGCGTTTGAGATGTGGTCCAGCGAGATCCCGGCGGACGTCCAGATCCAGATGCGCAAGATCAGCGAGGCGAATCCGACGCTCAAGGTCACCTACTGCACGGCGGACAACAGCGTCATCACCAAAGAGGTGACTGTCAACACGGCCACCGACCTGAGCTACTCCATCCTGCGCATGATCGGCGCGGACAGCGTCAATTGGACGACGCAGAACGAGGACGTGGATCGGTACTACACCTCCGGGCTCGTGGTCCTGACCAATACCGGCGAGGATGAGAGCCTGCTCTCCGTCACGAACCTGAAGTGGACGTACGCGAATCCCGGCGCGCATCCGGTGCTGGCCGCGGTCAGCGGCAACAAATCCGTCAACGGCCTCATCGTGGACGCTGACAACGTTGCGAGCGTGCCGAAGATCATGGCGTTCTCCCGCCTGAACACCGCCGTGAACGCCGCGGATCCCGCGGCGACCTACGAGGACGGCACGATCACCATGACCGTGACGACCTCCGACGACGTGCAGACGCTGGTCGTGCGCGACGCGGACGGCAATGTGATCGACGGCGAGGCCTTCGACCGGACGTTTGAGACGCTCGACGACGGGACCAGGCTGTGGACCGTGACGCTCGAGGACTGCGGCGAGGGCGTTTACGACTTCCTGCTGTCCGGCGAGGCCGACGGCTATACGGGGAAGGAGCTGCGCGTGTGCATCGTGGCGGAGGATCCCGTGCCCGAGCCCGAGCCGCAGGAGCCGACCGATCCTGTCGACAACAGCGTCGGCGCCCGCTTCGAGCGGTTCCTTGCGCGTGTCCGCGGTTGGCTGATGCGGCTGATCGAGCTGCTTCGCGCGCTTCTGTCGATCCTCGGCATCGAGGTCGGCTGATAAAAAATCTGATTCGTTTTACGATTCCATAAAGGAGAAACACATGAGGACATACGTAAAACCCGAAATTGAGTTTCAGGATCTGGCGCTCAATTCCGATCTGTGCTCCAGCTGTGTCATGGAGATGACATTCGCGGAATTTTCGTGCCCGATCCTGATCCCGGAATGGGGCGAGACCATCTTTACGATGGACAACTGTGACATCGCCGGCGACGGTGTGGACGGCAGTGAGATCTGCTACCACATCCCGACGCTTGACGGCAATGTTTTCGGGTCGTAAGCCGGTTCTGTCCGCGCTGCTGCTGGCGGTGGCGCTGCTCCTCCTGGCGTCCTGCGCGGCGCCTGCGGCGCAGCAGGAGACCACCGAGACGGAGCCGCGCGAAACGGAGCTGGTTCCCGGCGTATTCGTCGTATCTGTTTTTCCGTATTCCGGTCCGTATCCGGAGGACGGCTCCGGCGAGATGTGCGAGCGCGTCGTCGCCGTGACGCTTCTGAACCGGTCGGACGTCCATTACGAATATCTCAGCTTTACGCTGGAGACTTCCGGCGGCGTGAGCACCTTTGAGGCCGCGACGCTGTTCGCGGGCAGTCAGATGGTCGTCGTCAGCAAGGAGAAAACGCCCTTCGCGGACGACACGGTCCGCTCCCACAGTGTTTTGAAGGCGGCGCCCTTCACCGCGACGCCCTCCGTCCACACCGAATCGCTTGAGATCACCTGCGCGAAAGGCTTCATAACCGTGCGCAACCTGACGAAAGCGCCGCTGGCAAACGTATACGTGTACTATAAGCAGAAAAACGACCAGGGCTGGTGGTTCGGCGGGATCACCCGCCGCGTCGCCTTCGGTGAGATCGCCCCGGGCGAGCTCGTCCAGAGACCCGCGAAGGAGCTTACCGACGCCGCGCAGGTGGTGTTTTCGACTTTTACAGACGCAACAACAGATGGATAAAAGACAAACGCTTTCAGCCGCGGGAGAATCCCTGCTGGCGAAACGGCTTCACGCTGTCGGCAGGACGCTCGGCACGCCGGTCTCAGGCACGTTCGAGCTGACAGCCGGCTGTAATTTTAACTGCCGGATGTGCTATATCCACGAGCCGGGGACGCGGCCCGGCCGCGACGACCTGACCGCGGCGCAGTGGCTCGATATCGGCCGTCAGGCGGTCGAGGCCGGCACGGTCTTCCTGCTCCTGACCGGGGGAGAGCCGCTGCTGCGGCCTGATTTCGCCGAGATCTACACCGGGCTCAAGCGGCTCGGGCTTGTGCTCTCGATCAACACGAACGGCTCGCTTCTGACGGGCGAGACCGCCGCGCTGCTCGAGCGCGATCCGCCGATGCGGCTGAACGTATCTCTCTACGCGGCGGACGCGGCCGGCTACGAATCGCTCTGTGGCGCGGACGCTTTTTCACGCGTGCGGGAGAATATCCTGCGCATGCGCGACGCCGGCGTCCCGGTGAAGCTCAACGTCTCGTTCACGCGGCAAAACGCGCACGACTGCGAGGCGATCGCGTCGCTTGCGCGCGATTGGGGACTGCACTGCAAAGCGGCGTCGTATATGTTCCCGGCGGCGCGGCGCGCCGGATCCAACGCGGACGCGCGTCTGACCCCGGCGCAGTGCGCTTCGCTGCGGCTGCGGTGGGAGCGCGCGACCGGCCGGGAGGACGCGATCCGCACCTCGGCGGCAATGCTGGCGCGTATGCGGGACCGCTCCTGCGACGAGGAGACCGCGGGCGAGGGCGTCCGGTGCCGCGCGGGGAGCACGGCGTTCTGGATCGACCACACCGGGCGGATGCTCATGTGCGGGCAGATCCCCGCTGGCGGCGGCAGCGTCCCGGCGGACGGCTTCGCGGCCTGCTGGGAGCGCGT
>ONWP01000345.1 GCA_900321595.1 uncultured Eubacteriales bacterium | reverse complement strand
TGCAGATCAGCGCGGCTGTCGGACAGTCGCTCGCGACGACCTCTTCATTGCAGCCAAAGCACAGAAGAACCGTGCGTTTCGGCTGAAAACCGTCCTCCAGCAGCGTCTCAACGCTTTCGAGAACGCCGACCAGATGATTCTTCATATCGATCGCACCGCGTCCCCAGAGGTAACCGTCCGCGATTTCCGCTTCAAACGGCGGATGCGTCCAGTCTGCGACCTTCTCCTCCGGCACGGGAACCACGTCCTGATGCCCCAGCAGTGCGATCGGCTTCAGATCGGGATCCGAGCCCTCCCAGGTGTAAATGAGCGCGGCAGGCCCGACCTGTTCGCGTTTCAGGGTCTTGTGGATCAGCGGATACTTTTCCTCAAAGACGGCGTGAAGCTTCTCAAATTCGCCCCAATCCATCTTGTCAAAATCCGGATTCGAAACGGTTTTGCACCGGATCGCACCCTGCAGCGCCTCAGTATAACGCTGGACGTTGACGCGCTCCGGCGCCGGCGCGGGATAGGTCTTCTTCTTTGTGGTGTGCAGCGCCGCGTGCAGCACGTTCAGCGCGCCGACAGCGCCGACGCCTGCAGCTGTCGCCGCGATTATTCTCCGATCCATACGCTTCTCTCACTTTCGTTTATGATTCGCAATACAGTATAACATCACGTATGATTGAAATCAACCGGCAATTTGTTATTTTTTTGGTAATTCGACGACGTTTCCCTTGACAGAAAGGGTTCTTCGGGGTATCATTATTCTGTATTTTTGTGTAGTATCAGGAGGTAGTTATGGGCTGCACGATCACAGAAAAACTGATCGCCTCTCACCTTGTGGAGGGTGAAATGATCAAAGGTCAGCAGATCGGGATCCGCATCGATCAGACGCTGACGCAGGACGCTACAGGCACGATGGCCTATCTGCAGTTTGAAGCGCTCGGCATCGACCGCGTAAAAACAGAACTGAGCGTCGCCTATGTCGATCACAATACGCTTCAGAACGGATTTGAAAACGCCGACGACCATAAATTTATTCAGACCGTCGCGAAAAAGCGCGGTCTTCGGTTCTCCCGTCCGGGCAACGGCATCTGCCATCAGGTGCATCTTGAGCGCTTCGGCAAACCCGGCAAGACGCTGCTCGGCTCCGACAGCCATACGCCGACCGGCGGCGGCATCGGCATGCTCGCCATGGGCGCCGGCGGACTCGACGTCGCGGTCGCGATGGGCGGCGGAACCTACTATATCACGATGCCGCAGGTCGTAAAAGTGCATCTGACCGGCCATCTCAAGCCCTGGACGAGCGCGAAGGACATCATCCTCAAGGTGCTGGAGATCCTCTCTGTCAAGGGCGGTGTCGGCAAGGTCATTGAATATGTCGGCGAAGGCGTGAAGACGCTTTCCGTACCGGAGCGCGCGACCGTCACCAACATGGGCGCGGAGCTGGGCGCGACGACGTCTGTCTTCCCCTCTGACGAGATCACGAGAGCGTTCCTCAAGGCGCAGCAGCGTGAAGAGGATTGGATCGCCCTTGACGCGGATCCAGACGCGGTATATGACAGCGTGATCGAGATCGATCTTGGCGAGCTCGTTCCGCTGGCGGCGATGCCGCACATGCCGGATAACGTCAAGGCCGTGCGTTCAATCGGCCCGATCGCCATCGATCAGGTTTGTATCGGTTCCTGCACGAATTCCAGCCTGTACGACATGATGAAGGTCGCGTACATTCTCAAGGGCAAAAAGGTCGCGGACAACGTCAGTCTTGCCATCGCGCCGGGCTCCAAGCAGGTTTTGACCATGCTTGCGCAAAACGGCGCGCTCGCGGATATGATCGACGCAGGCGCGCGCATCCTTGAGTCCGCGTGCGGACCGTGCATCGGCATGGGACAGAGCCCGAAATCCGCCGGCATCTCCCTTCGAACCTTTAACCGCAACTTTGAGGGTCGCAGCGGCACAGCTGACGCGGGCATTTACCTCGTCAGCCCGGAGACCGCCGCCGCAAGCGCGATCGCGGGCGTGCTCGTCGATCCCACCGGGTGGCTCGGCGATATGCCCGCCTTTGATCTGCCCGCCGTCTTCACGGTCAACGATAACATGATCGAGTTGCCCGCCTCCCCTGCGGAAGCGGACAAGGTCGAGATCTACTACGGTCCCAACATCAAGAGCGTGCCGAAGGGCAAGCCGCTGGAAGCGTCCGTCGAGGCGCAGGTCATGATCAAGGTCGGCGACAATATCACCACCGACCACATCATGCCGGCCGGCGCGAAGATCCTCCCCTACCGCTCGAATATCCCGCACCTTTCGCAGTTCTGCCTGCGTCAGTGCGATGAAAACTTCAGCGAAAACTGCAAGAAGTACGGCGGCGGATTCATCGTCGGCGG
>ONWP01000211.1 GCA_900321595.1 uncultured Eubacteriales bacterium | reverse complement strand
GACCAATCTGCCGCCGGAAAACCGCGGCATCGGTCTGGTCTTCCAGAGTTATGCGCTCTATCCGCACATGACCGTTCTGCAGAACATCATGTTCCCGCTGCAAAACCTCAAGGGCGACGCGAGGCCGTCAAAACAGGAAATGAAGGAGCGGGCAATCGAGGCCGCGAAGCTTGTCCAAATCGAGCGTCTGCTCGAACGCAAGCCGTCTGAAATATCCGGCGGCCAGCAGCAGCGCGTCGCCATCGCCAGAGCGCTTGTCAAAATGCCGCACGTTCTGCTGCTGGACGAGCCGTTGTCCAATCTGGACGCGCGGCTTCGCTTGCAGACGCGTGAGGAACTGCGCCGCATCCAGCGGCAGACCGGGATCACCACGATCTTTGTCACACATGATCAGGAGGAGGCCATGAGCATCTCCGATCACATCGTCGTCATGGAGTCCGGCGTTGTGCAGCAGATCGGAAAACCGCAGGAGGTCTATGACGATCCGATCAATCTGTTCGTCTCGAAGTTCCTCGGGACGCCGCCGATCAATGTATTCACCGGCAAGGTAAAGGACGGCAGGCTTTGGATCGGCGGCGAATGCGTGATGGACGCCGCCTGCGATGACCGCGACGTCAGCGTCGCCATCCGTCCGGAGGGACTGATCCCGGACGAAAAGGGCTCGCTCTCCTGCGGCCTGTCCGCCGTCGAAGTGATGGGCCGCGACACCAGCGTCGTCTTCACGCACCCTGAGATGGAAGCCGTCAACGGCCGCGCGATCGTCGCGAGCGAGCTGGCCGCGCACTGCGCCGGCGATTCGGTGCGGTTCCGTCCGCGCCCCGCGAAAACATATTTATTTGACGCCGAAACAGGCGAGCGCATCCGGTTCCCGGCGGAGGCAGACGCATGAAAAAGCGCGGATTCAAAGCCTGGCTTTACCTGCTGCCGGCCGTCGTTTTTCTGGCGATTTTCATGATCTATCCGCTGATCGACGTGGTGATCTACTCTGTGGAGGAGGGCTATAATTTCGCGTCGCAGACCGATATGGGCGTCGGCGGCTACAATTTCGCTTATGTACTGCGCGACCCGTATTTCCTGCAGGCTGTGAAAAATACGCTGATCCTCGTCGCGATCACAGTGCCGCTCTCAACGGGGCTGTCCCTGCTCATTTCCCTGGGACTCAACGCGATCAAGCCGCTCAAGAACCTTTTCCAAACGGTTTATTTCCTCCCCTACGTGACGAATACCCTCGCCGTGGGTCTTGTCTTCATGATCCTGTTTAAGAAGACCGCTTACACGGACGGCATGATCAACGTTCTGCTCAAGGTCTTCGGCGCCAGGCCGGTGGATTTCATCGACGGACCGTACTGGGCAAAGATGTTCGTGCTGTGCGTCTACACCATCTGGGTCGTCATGCCGTTCAAGATCCTGATCCTCACAAGCGCGCTGGCCAGCGTCAATCAGACGTATTATGACGCGGCGCGCATCGACGGAACCGGAAAATGGCGGATCTTCACGCGCATCACGCTGCCCATGATCAGCCCGATGATCTCCTATCTGGTCATCACCGGCTTTATCGGGGCGTTCAAGGCCTACTCCGACGCGGTCGCGCTCTTCGGCGTGGATCTGAACGCGAAGGGCATGAATACGATCGTCGGTTACGTCTACGATATGCTCTACGGAAACTCGGGCGGCTATCCGTCCTTCGCGTCGGCCGCGGCGCTGATCCTGTTCGCCATCGTGTTTACGATCACCGTCGTCAATCTGCTCGTCAGCAGAAAGCAAGTGCATTATTAAGGGGGCGCGTTATGAAAGACAAAAAAAGAAACGTCAGCGCCGGCAGGATCTTTATCTACATCTTCCTTGCCGTGTGGGCGCTGATCGTGCTGTTCCCCTTCTACTGGATGGTGCTGACCTCCTTCAAAAGCTACGGCGCGTACAACTCGGAATTCGTCCCGAAGTTTTTCATCACCGACCCCACGCTGCAGAATTATATCGACGCCTTTTCCGCCGTTCCGCTCGGCAGATACTTCCTCAACACGCTGATCTTCACGCTTGCTACGACCGCGATCATGCTGATCGTCAGCGTGCTGGCGGCGTTTGCCTTCGCGCGGCTTGAATTCCGCGGCAAAAACGCGGTTTTCGCGCTGTTCCTGTCGCTGATGATGATCCCGGCGGAGCTCGTCGTCATCACGAATTTCGTCACGATCACGAACTGGAACATGCGCAATACTTTCTGGGGACTGATCCTGCCGTCCGTCACGTCTGTTTTCTACATCTATTTGCTGAAGGAAAACTTCGAGCAGGTGCCGGACGAGCTGTACAAGGCCGCCAAGGTCGACGGCACCAGCGACATCAAATACCTGTTCAAGGTGCTGCTGCCGATCTGTCGACCGACCGTCGTCACGGTGACGATCCTCAAGATCATCGAGTGCTGGAACGCCTACGTCTGGCCGCGTCTGATCACGGACAAGCAGGCGTATTTCCTGGTCTCCAACGGCATTCAGGAGATCCGCGAAAACGGCTTCGGCCGGGAGAACATCCCCGCCATGATGGCCGCGGTCGTGGTCATCAGTCTGCCACTGATCGTCCTGTTCCTCATCTTCCGCAACAAGATCATGGCCGGGGTGCGCCGCGGAGGCACGAAGGGATGAGATCCGCAAAAAAGCTCCTGTGTCTGCTGCTCTGCGCCGCCGCTCTCGCGCTGACGCTGTCCGGCTGTCACGGCGGCAGGCAGACGATCGCCTTCGATCTGCCGGACACATTTGACGACAGCCGGGAGTACGAGATCACGTTCTGGGCGAAGAACGATACGAACAAGCAGCAGACCAACGTCTATGAAAAGGCGATCGCCGACTTTGAGAAGCTGTATCCGAATATTCACATCACGCTGCGCCTTTACACGGACTACGGCCGCATTTACAACGACGTGATCACGAATCTCTCCACGAATACCACGCCGAACGTGTGCATCACCTACCCCGATCACATCGCGACGTACCTGACCGGCGAGGACACCGTCGTGCCGCTGGACAGCCTGTTCGAGAACAAAAAGTACGGGTTCGGCGGGTCAGAGCTGCGTTTCGACGGGCCGTCGCGGGACGAAATGATCGACAAGGTCCTGGATGAATGCGCCATATCCGGCACGCACTACGCGATCCCCTACATGCGCTCGACGGAGGCGCTGTACGTGAACGTGGATATGCTCAGAAGCCTCGGCTACGAGCTGCCGGAGATCGTGACCTGGAATTTCATCTGGGAAGCCGCCGAAAAAGCCGCGGTGAAGAACCCGGACGGCACCTATGCCGTCAACGGGCAAAAGACCATGCTCCCCTTCATCTATAAGTCTACGGACAACATGATGATCCAGATGCTCAGGCAGAAGGGCGCGGACTATTCCACCGCCGCCGGCGACGTCCTGCTCTTCAACGACGAGACGCGTGCGCTGTTAGAGGAGATCGCGGGACACGTCAAGACCGGCAGCTTCTCCACCTTCAAGATCTCCAGCTATCCGGCGAATTTCCTGAACGCGGGACAGTGCCTCTTCGCGGTCGACTCCACCGCCGGCGCCAGCTGGATGGGCACGAACGCGACGCATTCGGACATCAGCAAGGATCAGCTGGTCGATTTTGAGATCGCCGTCCGGCCGATCCCGCAGTTCGATCCCGACAATCCGCAGATGATATCGCAGGGACCGTCCATGTGCGTTTTCAACAAGTCCGATCCGCAGGAGGTCCTGGCCTCCTGGCTGTTCGCCCAGTTCATGCTGACGAACGACGTGCAGCTGGGCTACGCGAAGACAGAGGGCTACGTCCCGGTCACCAAAAAAGCGCAGGAATCCGAGGCGTATCAGGATTACCTTTCCCGTTCCGGCGAGGATAACGACCTCTATTATTCCGTTAAGCTCGACGCGACGAAGCTGCTGCTCGACAACATCGACAAAACCTTCGTCACGCCGGTATTCAACGGCTCCGCATCCGTTCGCGACGCGGCCGGACAGCTGATCGAAAACGTTTCGCTCGCCGTCCTCAGAAAGCAATATTCCAAAGCATACATGGATCGGCTGTTCGGCGACGTAAAAAGCCTGTACCGGCTGGATCAGATCCAGTCTGACGGGACGATGACGAAGCAGGCGCTCGGTCCACTGCCGGCGATGTCAAAAGGCCTGATCGCCGCGATCGCCGCCGTATGGGTCGGAATCGGCGTATATCTCATAGTTGACCGCATAAAACAGCGAAAATTTAAGCAAAATGCATATTGATTTTCAATCAAAAAAAACTATAATCTACTTGTATCAAACGAAAAGGAGATAACACCATGAAAAAATTGATCGCAGTTCTGCTGGTTGCCGTTCTTGCGTTCGCGTTCGCGGCCTGCGGCGGCAAGACCAAAGAAGAACCCGCGACCGGCGCTGAGCCCGCTTCGAACGCCGCGCAGCCCGCCACCGACGCCGCTGCCGCGCTCACCGAGGAAGCCAGCCAGGCTGATCTCGTCATCGACGCCTCCAACATCATGACCCATGAAGAATTCCTCGCCGCTCCCATGCAGTCTCCTGTCACCGTCGAGACCTATGTCCAGGCCAAGCAGTCCTGGTGGGAAGGCAAAGGCACCTTCTACACCCAGGCCAAGGACGGCGCCTACTTCCTGTATGAGATGCCCTGCACCCAGGAAGAATACGACCTTCTGACCGAAGGCACGCAGATCATCGTCACCGGCTACAAAGCTGAGTGGAGCGGTGAAATTGAGATCACAGAAGCGAAGTTTGAGATCGTGGAAGACGGCGACACCTATATCGCTGACGCAACCGACGTGACCGCGATGCTCGGCACCGACGAGCTGGCAGCGCACATGAACGAGAAGGTTTCCTTCAAGGGCATGACCGTGGAAGCCAGCAAGGACGGCAACGGCAATGAAGCCGCGTTCCTTTATAAGTACGACGGCTCCGGCCAGGACGGCGACGATCTGTACTTCCAGGTCTCCAAGGACGGCCAGACCTACACCTTCACCGTTGAGTCCTACCTGACCGGCGCGGGCACCGACGTTTATGAGGCTGTCAAGGCGCTCAAGGTCGGCGACGTCATCGACATGGACGGCTTCCTGTACTGGTACAACGGCGCCAATCCGCACATCACCGCTGTGAGCGCCGCCGCGTAATCAACGCGTACCGTATTTTTGACCGGAAGGGCGATCGCCTTTCCGGTTTTTCTTGCAATCCGGCGTTTTTTCTGATAGAATCAGTCTGAAAGAAGGTCGAGCCCATGAAACCCAAACTCGCAATCGTCCTGATCGCATCGTTGCTGCTCACATGCTGCGCCTGCGCGAAAAAAGCGCCGGAAGAGCCGTCAACTGCAGCCGACGTATCGGCCGCGGCCGATGTTCAGATCGACAGCAGTATCCTCTACAACGCGAACGATCTGGTCATTCGTTATCTCGGCAAAGGTGTCGCGCCGAATGCCGAAGGCGCGGAAGAATCGTACCGTGTTTCCATTGAAAACAAAACGGAAAACGACGCGGACGTCAGCATTTTCACCTCCATCGTCAACGGATTCACGATCGAGGTCACGTTCAATACAGAGATCGACGATATGGTCGAAACCGCGCGTACCGTCAGCGCGCCGGCCGGTCAGACGATCGAATCCTGGCTCACCGTCAACCAGTACATGGCCGGACGCTGCGGACTTACCGTGCCGCAGGAGATCGTTCTGCGGTTTGACGTCCGGGATCCGGACGCCCAGAAGCGGCTGTTTATCACAGAGCCCGTCGAGATCCGGACAACGGATGAAGCGCTGCAGCAAGCGTACAACGAGGCAGGAGACGTCGTCTATGATAAAGACGGGATCCGGCTCATCTTTCAGGGCGTTGACAAGGAGCAGCGCGGCGGCGTCATGTTCCTTATGCAGGTGATCAATACATCTGACCGTGACATCTGCGTCAACGCGATCAGCGGTACAGTAGACGGGGCTGTGCTGGAGCCGTGGTACGCGTCATACGTGCCGGCCGGGAGCCGCAGCATCGAGACGCTTGGATTTTCCACCGAATTCCACAGCGTCGGGACGCTGGCGCTCACCTTCAGCATCAGCGCGTATGATTTTGCAGCCGAAAAGCCCGGTGAAAAAATCGCCGAGAACGTGACGTGGTCCGGCACGGTCAACGCAGAGAACTGAATCCTTACGATAAAAAGACGCATCTGCCGAGCCCGGCGGATGCGTCCTTATTTGCCTTGTACGGATTACTCTTTTGTTTCAAGCACCGTCTCATTATCTGCAGAATCATCGATTTCAAGCGCCTCTGCTCCATCGGTCTGCGCCTTCTTCTGCGGCGGATTGATGATGAATCGCTGCAGCGGATACGTCCACAGAAACGGGACTGTCACGGTAAAGATAAAGATCAGCGTGTCGATGAGGAACGTCACCTGCCCGGTCTCTGGGTTCACATGACCGCTTCTTTCCGCGACGTTGATCAGGAAGCCCTTGAGCCACGCGGTGATGAAAATCGTCGCGACAACCATGATGACATAGATGATGATCGATCGCGTCAGATGACCCTTCGCGTTAAACGTCACCTTTCTGTTCATCAGATACGCGATGATGTATCCAACCGTCGCGGCGACGAAGTACGCCAGCGCTGCATCCATATGGCTGTCGATCTCCAGGAATCGAAGCACCGGATTGTCGATCGTCTGTCCCTGCAAAGAGCGGAACACGACGTAGTGAAACAGCAGATCGACCAGATACTGCACGACAAAAGAGCTGACGCCGGCAAAGCTGAACTTGATAAACTTCCAGATCTCATCGTGCTTTTTCGTAAAATTTGAAAACGATCCTTTAGCCATTATTACCCTCCTGAAATGGTTATTGATCCGGATTCGCAGTCTGCAGGTGCTTCTGCGCGAAGGCCCGGACGGCCGCTTCGTAGGTTTCGCAATCCTTCGGATAGCTTGTGGTATGTCCCGCGCCCGCGATAATGTGCAGCTCCGACTCCGATTTGCACGCGTCGCAAAGCGCCTGCCCCATCTGCGGCGGGACAACACCGTCGCGTTCACCATGGAAGAAGATGACCGGGATCGAAGCGTTCCGCACGGCTTCGATCGGCTTCACCTCTCCCAGCCTGTATCCGGCCAGATGCGCGTTGCGCCAATCGACCGCGTACAGAAGCGGCTGCGCCGGAACATGATACTGACGCAGATGATACCGGAACAGCTCCTCAACGCCCGCGTAGGCGCAGTCAGAAATCGCGAAATCGCAGTTTTCCGGCAACCTGCCGCTGCCGACGGCCATCAGCGTGGACGCGGCGCCCATCGAAATCCCGAACAGTACGATACGGATATCCGACCCGTAGGTTTCATTCAGATAATCGCACCATCCGACCAGATCCAGCGACTCATAATAGCCGAAGGACATATAGCGCCCCTCCGACTCGCCGCAGGCCTGATGATCCACGAGCAGGATATTCCAGCCCATCTCGTTCAGGAACTGCGCCTGTTCCCGGAAATCCCGCGATCCGTTGGAACGGTACCCGTGCGCGCAGATGCAGTAAACGCGGCTGCCTTCCGCGGGGATCATCGACGCATGCAGCCGCTGTCCGCGCAGATTCTCGCGCCAGACGTCCTGCCGCTCCTGCGCGTTGAACCACTGCACGTGCGGATCCTTCAGCATCCGTTCCTGCCGTGCAGCGCCGCCGCGATCCATGTTGGCGCGCAGCAGTCCCGCGTCGCGGGCAAAGATCTCATAACAGACCAGCCGCTGAAATCCACGGAACGCAAGCGCGGCGCCGGAGACGCCGGCAAATACCTTCGCGGAAGCTTTCATATCGTTTCCTCCCGTTGTCAGCCGATAAAGTTCGTGAAGACCTTATCCTCCGGTGTCGGCAGTCCGTAGGTCTCTTTGCCCAGCGCGATGCTCTTCATCAGGAACGTCATATTGACAGCCAGTTCCCGTACGGTCTGCAGGCCTTCCGCGTCCTGAAGCGCTTCGCCCGGCGTCATACCGTGTACGCTGTTCCAGTACCGGCTCGACGCGACCGGCATGCCGCTGATAGTGAAATACTTATTCAATTCATCATAGGTCGCGGACAGCCCGCCGCGGCGCGCGATCACAACAGAAGCGCCAACCTTCATAAGCTTCGGGAATCGCGTGCTGTAAAAGAGCCGGTCCAGCAGCGCGATCAGCGTCGCGTTGGCGGAAGCGTAGTAGACGGGGCTTGCGACAACCAGTCCGTCAGACGCCTCGAAAACCGGCGCGATCTCATTGACGATGTCGTTCATCACACACTTGCCAAGCTTGCCGCAGGCGCCGCACGCCCGGCAGCCTGCGATCGTCTCTTTGCCGATCTGCCGCTGCACGACGTCGATCCCCTGCGCATCAAACACTTTGATCATCTCAGCCAAAGCGACGCTTGTATTGCCGTTCGCTCTGGGACTGCCGTTCAAAATCAAAACCTGCATCGTATCATCCTCCGTCAGGCAAGCTTCAGGATTCCCATCAGGAAGATCCACGCCAGCCCGTAATAGGCCACGACGGCCATCAAGTCGTTAAGCGTTGTGATCAGCGGACCGGACGCGACGGCCGGATCCACGCCGATCTTCTTGAACACGATCGGGATACAGGTGCCGGACAAGCTCGACAGCATCATGGACAGGATCAGCGACGCGCCGGTACAGCCGGAGATCGCGAACGCCATCCAGGGCGTATGCGGAACCGGCAGCGAGCTGCGCCGGACCAGAAGGATATAGAACCCGATCAGAACACAGGCCGCCACTGCGAGTACAACACCGTTGCACAGACCGACGCGTACCTCTTTGAATACCAGCTGCCGTTTCTGCTTTGCCGTCAGGGATTCATCCATCAAAACGCGGATCGTCACCGCCAGAGACTGGGTACCGACGTTACCTGACATGCCCAGTACGATCGACTGGAAGCTGACCAGGATCGTCAGTCCCTGCACAACCTTGTCAAACAAGCCGACCACGGAGGAAACCAGCATGCCCAGCACCAGCAGGACAAGCAGCCACGGCAGACGCTTGCTCATGCTCTTTTTGATCGGCTCGTTGAGATCCTCCTCCGCGAGCAGACCTGCCAGCTTGGCGTAGTCGTCGCCCATCTCTTCTTCTGTCAGTTCGACGATGGTCTGACTCGTCAGAACGCCCAGAAGACGATTCGCGCTGTCCAGCACGGGGATGGAATCCTCAGAGTAGTCTTTGATGCGTTCGATGCATTCACCGATCTGCTCGTACGCGTACACGTAAGGGAAGCTGGTCATCACGATGGAATCCAGCTCCGTCCCCTCGCGTGTGATGATCAAATCCTTCAGGCTGATCGCGCCGTAGAAGGTCCGATCCGCGTCCAAAACGTATATCGTTGAGATGTTGTCGTTTTCGCTCGCCTGATCGATCAGCTCGCGCATCGCCTGCCGCACAGACATCGTGACGTCGGTGATCGCAATATAATTCGTCGTCATACGGGAGCCGATCTCGTCCTCATCGAAGGATCCGATCAGCGCGATCTCCCGTTTGACCTCATCGTCCATCAGATCGATGAGAATGCTGCGCTCGCCCTTTTCCAGCGTCCGCAGGTATTCGATCGCCGTATCCGTCTCCAGATGAGACAGGATCTCGACTTTTTTTCGAACGCTCAGCTCGCTGAAATAATGCTCGATATCCTCGGTATACTCAAGGATATCAGACAGCGTCTCGCTGTCCAGGATCCCAAAGAGCTTGCTTCGCTCCTCCCGGCTGAGCAGCGGCAGCGCGTCCGCGATATCGTTTTCGTGATAATCGTAGATGTGTTCCCGGAGCAGCTTCGGCGACAGATTGCTGCGCACCTCCGCCACGATCTCGCTCTTATAATCCGGGTGCTTGATCTCCTGCACCTCTGTCTCTTCAACAGAAACCTCAGGCAGATCCTTTTCAAAATCATCCATTGCAATAACCCCCTATCTGCGCGGCGTCAGCCGCGTCTTTTCGCCCGGGTCTTTTCAAAACACAAAAAAGACCGCAGCGATCCCCATTTCACGCGAAATGGGTCATGGCGATGCGGGTAGGCCATGCTGCCGAACGGTTACGACGTGAATACCGGACACGACCCCGGGTCCTCGTCTGCTTCGGCAAGATCGCCCGACGCGTCTCGTCGCCAAGGATCGTCCACGTTATTCACCTCCGGCTCGTTTATTCTGTATTATTGTAACACACGAAAAAACGCCGGTCAATACGCTTCCCCCGGATTTTTACCGGAACCTGCAGTGAAAATTCCGTCTGCACCGTAAATATTGACTTTCGAAGGTGCTTCTACTATAATATCAATGATTCGGAGGTGACGCTGTGATCGACTGCCACACCCATTCCCTGTTTTCGCATGACGGCAGAGCCGATCCGCGCGCGCAGGAGAGACGCG
>ONWP01000108.1 GCA_900321595.1 uncultured Eubacteriales bacterium | reverse complement strand
GCAGGAGAAGTTTTCGTTATAATAGCTTCGCAGCTGTTTTTTGAACGCGACGCCCTGCATCTCCGGCGGTGTGTAATCCGGGTCGCCGGCGGGCGACGGCAGCGATTCGATCTGACAGGAATCGATATCGACGATGATCGGCGTGCCGTCTTTGCGGATCACGATATTGCGCATCCGCAGGTCGCCGATCAGGATGCCGAACAGGTGCAGGTACTGGATCTTCTGCAGAATGTCCAACGTCAGCAGCACCAGATTCTGCTTGGTCCACGTGGGGAAATACCGCAGGATCTGTTCCGGGCCGTCGATGATCAGCTCCAGCGGCAGACCGTCGATCTTCTTCATAACATAGCCCAACGGCTCTTTCTTGTTGTTGTAGATGACCAGCTCCGGCCAGCAGATGCCGTCGTACTGGATCTTTTTGTCGACCATGCGGAAGATCTTGGTCAGCCGCAGCTTGTTGAGCTGTCCGTTGTGGTAGATCTTTGCCGCATAGCTCGGATGATTGTAGCAGCTGTAGACGGCGCCTTCGCCGCCGACGCCCAACTGATCGGCCAGAATGAGCGGTTCTCCGTATTCCGTAAAGACGGTAGTGCCTTTCTTCGGCTGAAAATTGATATCGAAGTATTCGTCTCCGACCAGGCTCAGATTGATCGCATGTCTCGAATACGCAAGGATCTGTTCCCGTTTCGTACACAGGACGATTTTACCGTCTCTGTCGATGACGATCGCCTTGCAGTCCAAACTGTCCGCAAAGTGCTGAATGCTTTCTGAAAACTCGGAGTACTCAAAATAAATAAAGCAGACTTTTTTGCTTTTATGCAGCTTCTCGATGATCTCGATCGGGGAGACGATGCTGTCCGCGTACTGCAGTTTGCCGCTGTCCCGCAGCTGCGACATCAGCGACCAGATCTTGGACGCGAGGTTTTTCTGCTCCTGATTGTCGCTCTTCATGATCACGTTGTAGTTCTCGTAGAAGGATTTCGTCACCGCGACCGGCAGCTCGCGCTCGACAATGAAATCGACCAGCGTCTGCAGCTCGTCCATGGACCCGATGTTCACAACGGCGGAGATGTCGATCACGATCAGCGCGTCCTGCGGGATCTCATTTTGAAGCTGTGTTTGAATATCCGTCATGTACCTCACCAATCAAATATCGTTTCAAATGAAAACCGTACACCGTCAAATATATCATAATACATTTCAAAATACAATACTAACCGGCAAATTTTGTTCAGTCTGTTCGGATCCCGGGCAAAGCCTCCCGGCATCAGGCGCGCGCTGCGGCGCGGACGCCGCGTTCTGCCTGAAAACGGGAAGGAAAATCGCGGAATTTCCCCTTTACAGACCGTTGTTTTTTTGGTATGATAAATTCGTATTACTATCCGGCGGAGGGTTGACCTATGAGCGGAACGACCGGCAAGACAGCCGAGAAAAAACAAAAGAAGAACACAGGCGGCGCGGCGGGCGCATCAAGCCGGATCTCCCGGCGGACGTGGTTCAACGTGGTTCTGTTCGGTCTGATGGGACAGATCGCCTGGAACGTGGAAAATATGTACTTCAACACGTTCCTTTTCAACAGGATCGGCGGCACGACCCGCGACATCAACGTCATGGTGGCGGCCAGCGCGGCGACGGCGGTGATCACCACGTTCCTCATGGGCGCGCTCAGCGACCGGATCGGCAAGCGTAAGCCCCTCATCAGCGTGGGTTATATCCTGTGGGGCGTCAGCGTGATGACGTTCGCCTTTATCTCCCGGGAGAATACGGCGCGCATTCTGCCTGGCGCGGACGCCGCCCGCGTGCTGGCCGTCACGGTCTCCATGGTGGTCGTGATGGACTGCGTGATGACCTTCATGGGCTCCACCTGCAACGACGCCGCGTTCAACGCCTGGCTGACGGACGTGACGGACAAGACGAACCGCGGCCGTGTGGAGTCGGTGAATACCATCCTGCCTCTGGCGGCGATGCTGCTGGTCACCGTCGGCTTCGGTATGGGCGCCACCGCGCTGGGCTATCCGGCCTGCTTCATCGGACTGGGGTTGCTGGTCATCTTCTGCGGCGTGCTGGGCCTGTTTACCATCAAGGACGCGCCGCACGTGCGGAAAAACAGCGAGAATTATTTCAAGGAGCTGACCTACGGCTTCCGGCCGGCCGTCATCCGGGCGAACGCGAGCCTGTACATCCTGCTCGCGGCGCAGTGCATCGGCGCGATCGCGATGCAGGTCATCGTGCCGTATATCTTCATCTATCTGCAGCACTACATGGGCTTTGATTTCAACAACCTGAATCTGTCGCCGGCGATCATCGTCGTGGCGGTCGTCGCCGTCGGCGCCGCCGTCGCGGCCGTGCTGATCTTCGGCCGCGTCGTCGACCGGTTCGGCAAGGACAGATTCGTCATCCCCGCGGCCATTCTGCAGACCGCCGGCCTCGCGCTGGCCTATCCGATGCGCTCGCTTCTGGGCTTCATCCCCGCCGCCGCGATTTTCGGCGTGGGGCAGGTGATGATCGGAATCATGCTCGGCGCCGCGGTTCGCGACCACACGCCCAGAGACAAGGTCGGCTCCTTCCAGGGCGTGCGCATGATCTTCAACGTGCTGCTGCCCATGGTCATCGGACCGAAGATCGGCTCCCTGGTCATCGAGCGCTTCGCGCAGAATCACGCGGCCGGCACCTATATCAACGATTACGGCGAGTCCGTGGCGGCGCCCGTGCCGGAGATCTTCCTCGCGGCCGCGATCGTCGCCGTGTTCACCCTGATCCCGCTGATCGTCATGCGCAGGCGCGGCTTCGAAGCGCCTGAGGAGGCGGAAGAAGATGGCTGACGTCCGGTTGCTCTCGTACCTCGCGAAGGTCTTCCCCGACGAGCTCTGTCAGGGAAAAACGATCGATTCGGCGGACTGCCTGCGCGGCAGCCGCGTTTCGGTCCAGCTCGCCGTGAAGCCGGATCTCGACGGCGTGATCGCGCTGGACGTGCGCGGCTGCGAACATGAGATCTTCCGCGTGGACGCGGTGCCCGTGACGCGGGCCGCCCCCGACGACCGGGACGACTGGTATCTGCGCGACGCCGCGCCGGGGCTCTACCCGGATCTGCTGATCCCGTCGACCGCGATCGACGGCAGTGCCGGCGAATGGGCGTCCTTTTGGATCGATCTCGCGCCGGAGGAGACCTGCGAGGTCGTTTTCACCGTCAAAACGGGGTCGGAAACGATCGAAAAAACACTCGCGGTGCGTGTGACGCGCGCCGGGCTCGCGAAACGGGAGCTGAAGTGTACGCACTGGTTCCACGGCGACTGCATCGCCGACTACTACCGTTTGGAGGTCTTCAGCGAAGCGTGGTGGGATCGGGTCGGCGCGTTCATGCGCACCGCTGTGCAGCACGGGATCAACATGCTCCTGACGCCCGTTTTTACGCCCCCGCTGGATACGGAGGTTGGCGCCGAGCGCCGCACCGTCCAGCTCGTCGGCGTGACGGCGCGGGACGGCAGATACGCGTTTGATTTTACGAATTTCGACCGCTGGGCGCGTCTGGCGCGGGAAAGCGGTCTCGAATACCTTGAGATCTCGCACCTGTTCACCCAGTGGGGCGCGAAGGCCGCGCCGAAG
>ONWP01000184.1 GCA_900321595.1 uncultured Eubacteriales bacterium | reverse complement strand
GTGACCACGGCGGGGACGTCGCTGTCGAGCCGGAACCGGCAGCCGGTGACGTAGGTCTCGCCCTTTCCGGTCGCCCGGCTGAGTCCCACGGTCGCGCTGCCGCTGTCGCAGAGCACCTGTCCGGTGATCACGCAGTATGAGACCATGGCGTTGCCGTTCGTGGACCAGAGCAGTCCCGCGACGCCGCCGACGGTCTCGTTGCCCTGCGCGACGCCGTTGACTTCGCAGTTCTCGATGGAAGCGGTCTCGCCGTCGGACGCGCCGAAGGAGCCGGCGAGCAGGCCGACACGTTTGCCGCCGGAGACGTAGGCTTCCGTCAGATTCAGGTCGAGGATCTGCGCGTTTTCGCAGGATCCGAACAGGCCGGCGTCCGCGTCGGCGCGGACATACAGGCCGTAGATCGTAAATCCGTTGCCGTCAAAATAACCGGCGAAGGGCGTCTGCCGCGTGCCGATCGGCGTCCAGACGTGCGTCGGCGCGGCATCGTTCCACTTCGCGTAATCCGCGGTGTCGTTGAGATAAATATCTGCCATCAGCATATAGTGCGCGTTCGCGTACGCGGTCTCGCCGCGGTCAAGCGCCTGCGACAGGAAGGACAGCGCGTTCGGCGTCGCGATGCGGTAGGGATCCTGCGCGGTGCCGCTGCCGCCGTCAAACGCGTCGTTGGTCTCGCCGCTCCAGACCTCCGGCGCGGCGTAGACCACCGTGGTCGTCGCCGGCGGCGCCACGATCGGCTCCGTGCGCTTTCCGGTCACCCGGCGGATGATCAGGATGACCGCCAGCGTCGCGCACAGCACCGCGATAAACAGCAGCACGTCCCGCAAAATCCGCATTTTCCGGTCATCCTGCTTTTCGACAGACCGATTATTCCGCCTCGCGGTGCGCGCCTCACGGCGCAGCGACTGCTCCTGCTCCGGCGACGGCGCGTCGGGATTGACGCTGACGCCCAGCTTTTCCCCGGCGCGCCGCAGCTGCGCGGCCGGAATGGTCTGCGTCTGCGCCAGATGCGCCAGCGTCTCACCCAGGTCGGCGAGAAACGGCGTGACGTCCATGCCGATCTCGCGGAACGATTCCGCCTGCCGGTTCAGCGCTTCCGACGCCGATTCGGCCAGACGCAGCGTCTGCGCGCTTTGATCGCCCGCCAGCTCCCGCCGCAGCAGCGCCGATTTCCCGTCTACGGGCAGCGCGGCGATGAGCCGCAGCACCAGCGTCTCCACATCCCGCGAAAACCCGGCGCTGTCCCCTTCGCTGAGCTTGAACAGCGCCTGCTGCGCGTAGGCGCGCTGCACCTGCGTCTCAGCCTCCTGCGCGGGGCTGCCTGCGACAGGCTGCAGCGCCTCGATGACCGACGCGTACAGCATCGGCTCGAAGGCCGTCGCGTCCTGCGCCGCGGCCAGGCCGTCAAACGCTTTGTCCACCGCGTCGCCTGCGACGCGCGACGCTTCCTGTTCCGCGTCCGGACACAGCAGCCGGCCGAGAAGCACGCCGTACCGGGCGCACTGAATATACAGCCGCCGGATCGCGGACCGGTTCCCCTGGGAAGCCAGCAGCGCAGTCTCGGCGGAAAATCTCTTCTCGCTCATATCGTTTCCTCCGGTTGGATTCTTATCTATTGTAAATCAGCGCGGATCGTTTTGCAAGGCGCTTCCTTGACAAATCCCTTCTGCGGGAATAGAATATAGCAGAAAACTTGAAAGGAGCTTGCCGTTTCGTGTATTTTGCATTTGATCCCCGGGTGGAGCAGGCCGCCCGGCAGGCCATGACAGCCGTGACGCCGCAGTTCGCGCGCATCGAGGAGAACACCGAGCAAAACCAGCAGCGGATGCTGCGCGCGTTTATTGACAACCGGGTCGCCGAGACCGATCTGTGGGGTACGACGGGCTACGGCTACGGCGACGCGGGCAAGGAAAAGGCCGCCGCGGTCGCCGCGCAGGTCTTCGGCGCGCAGGACGCGCTCATCAGCTACGCGTTCGCCTGCGGCACGCACACCCTGACGGTGATGCTCTTCGGCATCCTGCGCCCCGGCGACACGATGCTGTGCGTCACAGGCAGGCCATACGACACCATCTGCCCCGTCATCGGCATGGACGGCCCGGACGGCAGCGGCTCGCTCGCGGACTTCGGCATCGGCTACGCCCAGACCGATCTGACGCCGGACGGCGCGTTCGACCTGCCGGGTATCGAAAAGGCGCTCGCCGATCCGGCTGTCCGCCTGGTCTACATCCAGCGCTCCCGCGGCTACACCCTGCGGCCGAGCCTCTCCGTGGAGCAGATCGAGGAGGCGGTTCGCGCCGTCAAACGCGTCCGGCCGGACGTGATCGTGGCCGTGGACAACTGCTACGGGGAATTCACCGAGCGCAGAGAGCCCACCCACGCCGGCGCGGATCTGATCGCCGGCTCCCTCATCAAGAACGCCGGCGGCGGCGTCGCCAAGTGCGGCGGCTACATCGCCGGGCGAAGGGATCTGGTGGAGAAATGCGCCCGCCGTCTGACCACGTCCTCTCTGGGCCGGGAGGTCGGCGCGTCGCTGGGCGCGAACCGGGACGTGCTCATGGGGCTGTTCCACGCGCCCCACGTCACCGGCGAGGCGCTCAAGACCGCGGTCTTCGCGGCGGCGCTTTTTGAAAATCTCGGTTTCGGCGCGAAGCCGGCCTCGAACGATCCCCGGTACGACATCGTGCAGAGCGTTCTGCTGGAAAACAGCGCGAACCTCATCGCGTTCTGCAAGGGTCTGCAGGCGGCAAGCCCTGTGGACAGCCACCTGACGCCGGAGCCCTGGGATATGCCCGGCTACGACAATCAGGTCATCATGGCGGCCGGCACGTTCACCTCCGGCAGCTCGCTGGAGCTCAGCGGCGACGCGCCGCTGCGCGAGCCCTACGCCGTTTGGATGCAGGGCGGTCTCAATTTCCACAGCGCGAAAATCGCCGTCATGAACGCGGCGAACGAAGT
>ONWP01000094.1 GCA_900321595.1 uncultured Eubacteriales bacterium | reverse complement strand
TGCAGAGCGCGCACGACGGCGGCCGGATCGCGCTCGCCGGTGATGCTCTCGCCCTCGAAGGCGTTGAGGATCAGGATATCGATCCGTTCAAAGGGCAGCGACCGCACCTGCGGCACATAGGGCGACGGATTCACCGCTGTGCGGATCCCGGCGCGGTGCGCCAGCTCGAGCATATATTCCACACAGGACGTCTCGTACTGGGTCATGAGCAGATCCGCGTCCGCGTGATCGCGCAGGATGCGTTCGCAGTCCGCCGGCGTGATCTCCCGGTTCGCGCCGCCGAACAGGATCATCTGATTCTCGCCGTCCGGGTCGACCTCGATGATCGTATGGCCTGTATGTTCGCCGTCCGCGGCGACCGCGGACACGTCCACCCCGCCCCGGGCGAGGTAGTCGGTCAGATAGGCGCCGTCCTCCCTGCCGACCTTGCCGGCGGCGAACGTATCCGCGCCGGCGCGCGCGAACGCCAGCGCCTGATTGAGCCCCTTGCCGCCGACGTGAACGGCGTAATCGTCACAGTAGAGCGTCTGTCCCCGGTCCGGCAGATGCGCCAGCCGGTAGACCTTGTCGATATTGAACGAACCGAAAACCAGAACCTTCATCTTATCCCCCTCACTGCAGCAGCGCGCGCATGGCGGCGATATTCTCACGCAGGTCGCCCCTGCGGAACACGCCGGACGAGCCGGAGACGAAAAGATCCGCCCCGGCCGCGCGCATCAGCGGCGCCTTTTCATAGTTGACGTTGCCGTCCACCTCAATACGGACCTCCGGCCGGCCGCAGCGGTCGAGCAGCGCGCGCAGCCGCGCGATGCGGTCGAGGCTGTCCGGCGTCATGGTCTGTCCGGCGAAGCCGGGATACACCGTCATGAGCAGCACCCCGTCGAGCAGCGGCAGGTGCGGCAGGATCGCGTCCACCGGCGTATCCGGGTTCAGCGCGAGGAACGCCTTCGCGCCCCGCGCGCGGATCGCCGTCAGCGCGCCGTCGATCCGGTCTGCGCTCTCCAGATGCACCGAGACGAGATCCCCCGCCCCGATCGGGAACGCGGCCAGCTTCTTTTCCGGCTCCGTGATCATCAGATGCACGTCCAGCGGGATCGACGTCTCCGCCCGGAGCTGACGGCAGAAATCCGTCCCCAGACAGAAATTCGGCACAAAGACCCCGTCCATCACGTCGATGTGCAGGTATTCGACGCCGCACTGTCCGAAGACGCGCAGCGTTTCCCGCAATTCAAACACGTCCGCGCACATCAGCGACGGCGACAGTTCAGCCCGGTTCATACGAATCGCCCTCCGTCACGCCCGGCAGACGCCGCTGTCCAGAAGCAGCCGGATGAACAGGCCGCCCTGCACCGTGCGGTTCTGGAAGCCGCGCTGCTTCGCGGTATCGGTGAAATACCAGTCGGTCAGCGGCACGCGGGATTCGCTTTCATCGTAGGCGCGCCAGAGCGAATCGACGATCGCGTCAAACTGCGCGTCGTTCGCCATCGCGGCCGTCCACATGAGCCAGTCGGATTTGGTGTAGGTCTCCCGGTTGTCGAGCGGCACACCGTAGGCGTTCATATGCTTTTCCAGATGCAGCGCGATCTCCCGGTCAAAGGCGTCCGCGGGGAAGATCCCCGTCCCGAAGATCCTGTCCCACACGGCGTTGTACTTGAGCGACCAGGTGCCGGGTCGGTCAAACGCCAGCCGGTAGACGGTCTCGTCGTCCTTCGCCTTTTCGAGCCATTCCTTCGCCATCGCCCGCGCCGCGTCCAGATACCGGGCGCGCGCGTCCGGCCGCGCGATGAGGCCGCAAAGCACGCCGAAGGCCGCGACGCCCATGATCGCCTTGAGGCCCAGATTGCAGTTGTGCGCCAGATGCCCGGCGAAATCGTCGGTGCAGAGCTGCTCCTGCGGGTCGAGACCGAATTCCTCCAGATATCCGACCCATTTCTCCAGCTCATCCCAGTGCGCCCGGGCGAAGGAAACGTCCCCGGCGGCCAGCGCCGCGGCGGTCACGGTGATGAGCATGTTGCCGCATTCCTCCACCGGCATCTGATTGCGGGCCGAGGCGTTTCCGCCGTAGACCTGCCCCTCCACAAGGGGATACTGACCGGCGTCATGCGGCGCGAACGGGAACGGCCACGCGTCGGACCGGGCATATTTGAAGATCGGCCGCAGCATGGCGTTGACCAGCTCCGGATTGTAAAGCAGAAACAGCGGGATCGACGGGTAGGTCACGTCCACCGTGGCGGCGCAGCCGTTGGAGAAGCATTCCTTCGAGATAAAGAGAAGCGCGCCGTCCCGGTCGACCGCGAGCTTGTGCGCGGCGACGGCCTGCCGGTAGGCGAGGCTCACCAGCTCATAATACTGCTCGTTCGCGCATTTTCCGCGCAGCTCCGCGTCCAGCGCGTCGCATTTGGCCCTGACCGATTCGTAGTCGTCAAAGGCCTCGCGCGCGGCGGTGAGAATGGATTTCCCGTCCCGGTTCCAGTACGAGGTCAGCATTTCGCCGAAGTAGCGGATCGACCGGACGTCGTCATAGGCGAAGGCAAAGAGGGCGCTTCCCCCGTTCACCGTCAGGCGCACGTTGTGCGCGGCGATGCTGTCACAGGTTTCTTCCACGCAGTCGGCGGCCGCATCCGGCGCGTCGGTCAGCAGATACGCATAGCCCCAGTCGATGCGCAGATCGTCGCCGCTGCGGTTCAGGATCCGCTGCGTCTGTGAGCCGACCCGGCCGCCGGTGAGGCCGTCCGCGCCGATCGGCGTGAAGACTGTGCCGCACTGGAATTTTTCATTCAGACAGATGCTGTCGTCCATGGTGATCTCCAGCGCGATCTCATGCGGCGCGCCGTCCGCGGGCGCGGTCTCCACACGCAGGTAGGAGACCGGACGCGACGCGGTCCCGAGATCGTCCAGCAGCAGCGCGCTCGTGAACGTCGCCGTGAGACGGATCTTTTCATTTATAAAGCAATACCGCGTAGAGCAGGCCGTGATCGAAAGCGCCGTCTGCGTCATGGCCGGCACGCCCTCGCGTTTTCCCATAAAAACAGCCGGCTCGCCGTCCACAATGACGACGCCGGTCAGCGGCTGGGGCTTTCCGGTCCAGTGCCGCGTCACGTCGTCCGTCAGCCGGTCGGCGCAGCTCCAGACGCTGAAATAGGGGTCGATGGTGATCAGGGGTACGCTTGGCGCGCGAAGCTTCATAATCAATCTCTCCTTCATCGAAAGCTCGTCGGATTCTGAAAGTCAGTATACCCAAAACGCGCGGGAAAGTCAACCGGCGCGTCCGTCCGCCGGACGAGGCCGGTTCCTATGCCTTTCGCAGATTCTACCGGGATTCGACAGCGCACCCCTTGCGTTATTTAAAGAAAAAATATATAATTGCAGATGCGGGAGGGATCTGCAATGAACGATTACAGCTTCGGAAACTATATCCTTGCGCTGCGAAACGCGGCGGGACTGACGCAGGCGGAGCTTGCCGCCGAACTCGGCGTCACAAACAAAGCCGTATCCAAATGGGAGGTCGGCAGAGCGAAGCCGGGCACGGAAACGATCCGCCGGCTCGCGGCGCTGTTTCACGTGAGCGCGGATGAACTGCTGCGGCAGACCGCGGAAAAGCCGTCGCCGGATATCACGAAGATCGTGATCACGGGCGGTCCCTGCGCCGGGAAATCCACCGCGATGAGCCGGATCCAGAACGAATTCACCCAGATGGGCTATACGGTCCTTTTCGTGCCGGAGACGGCGACCGCGCTGATCACCGGCGGCGTCGCGCCCTGGACCTGCGGGACGCCCTTCGCGTATCAAGAATGTCAGATGCGCCTGCAGCTCGAAAAGGAACGCATCTTCGAGCAGGCGGCGAAAACAATGAACGCCGCGAAGGTGCTGATCGTCTGCGACCGCGGCGCGCTGGACAACAAGGCGTATATGGACGCGCCGACGTTTGTCCGGCTGCTCGAGACCCTCGGCACAAATGAAGTCGAGCTGCGGGACAGCTACGACGCCGTGTTTCATCTGGTGACGGCCGCGAAGGGCGCGGAGGCGTTCTACACGACCGCGAACAACGCCGCCAGAACGGAAACGCCCGCGGAGGCCGCCGCGCTCGACGAAAAACTGATCGCCGCCTGGACGGGACATCCCCACCTCAGGGTGATCGACAACGCATCTGATTTCGAGGGCAAAATGAAGCGGCTGATCGCGGAGATCTCCGCCTTTCTCGGGGAGCCCGAGCCCTTCGAGATCGAGCGGAAATTCCTGATCGAGTACCCCGACCTCAAATGGCTTGCGTCCATGCCGAACTGTCGGCGCGTCGAGATCATCCAAACCTATTTAAAATCTGACGAAAACGAGGAAATCCGCGTCCGGCAGCGCGGCTTCGACGGACACTACGTCTACTTCCAGACCACAAAGCGCGCCGTCAGCGGCATGAAGCGGGTAGAGATCGAACGCCGCCTTTCGGAACGCGAATACCTCCGCCTGCTCATGAACGCGGACACGACCCGGCGGCAGATCCGAAAGGATCGGTACTGTCTGACGTATGACAACCAGTATTTTGAGATCGACGTCTACCCGTTCTGGCAGGACAAAGCGATCGCGGAGATCGAGCTCAGCGACGAAAACGCCGTCGTCCGCTTCCCGGAACAGATCAGGATCATCCGGGAGGTCACCGACGACGCAGCGTATAAGAACGCGTCTCTCGCGAAGCTCGCGGCCGGCGGCTGAACAGCAGACTGCCGTTTCGGAGGCACAGCATGAAGCAGCAATTTGACAAAGCCTGGTTTTCGCGCGCCCGCGTGGGGCTGTTCACACACTACACCTACGCCACCTACGCGGAAAACAAGGGTACGAACTGGGGCGGGACCTGGTTCGCGCGGAACGATCCGCGTCCCGCCGCGTCCCCCGAGGAAGCGGCGGCCATGTTTGACGGGGAAGCGTTCGCGCGCGCCGCGCATGACATGGGCGCAGAGTACGTCGTCTTCACGCTGGCGCACGCCGGCTTCAATCTCCTGTTCCCGTCGGAGACGATGAGGGCGGCCGGATGCGCGCACAAGCGCACCGAGAAGGCCGACGTCGTCGCGAAGCTGCTGGCCGGACTGACGCGGTACGGGATCCCGCTCGTTCTGTATCTGCCGCCGAACGACGCGCACGACATCCCGGACGACGATCTGCGGCGGATGGGCTGGATCAGCGACGGCGCGCGCATGGATTTTCTCAAAAGGCTGATCCGCGAGCTCTACGCGAGATACGGCGCCGGCATTCGCGGCTTCTGGTTCGATCAGGGCGGCCCCGACGAGACGGTCTGCGACGCCGTCCGCGCGTGCGATCCCGACGCGGTGATCTTTGTCAACACGGGCGTTACGGCAAACACGCGGAAGCATCCCCTGTCGGATTTCATCGTTTCCGAATACTACGGCTCGATCGAAAGCTGCGACTCCGACTCGCTCCCCACACATTATTCGCAGGTCAACCGGCAGATCGGGAACTGGTGGGCGAGCGGCAATACCGCGCCGACAGACGCGCGCAATCTTTACCGCTACACCGTCCGCACCGCCGCGACCGAGGGACAGCGCAACGCTGGGATCGCGTGGGCCTGCGGCCCGTATATCGATCAGACCTGGGAAACCGGCGTCCGGGAGCTGCTCGGCGGGCTGGGCGAACTGCTCCGCGCCCACGAGGGGATCTTCGGAACCGTCCCGGGCAGCTCCTACGTCACAGCGCCGAACGCGCCGCTCGCAAAAAGCGACTGGGGCGTTTCGACAGAATCCCCGGACGGAAAAACGGTCTGGCTGCATGTGCTGAACCCGCCCGCGTCAGGCGTGCTGACGCTGCCGCCGCCGGCGGATCAAAAAACGTTCCGCAAAGCGGAGCACGACGGTTCTCCGCTGGCGATCCGGGCGGCGGGCGACGGATACACGATCGAAATGCCCGCAAAATGCGACCCGATCGATACGGTCATCCGTCTCACGTCGGCATAACGACCGGCAAAGCGTCTGACGCGAAAACCCGCGCTCTCTTAAAAAAGCAGATCGACTTCAGCTCTTTCAGCTCGTCGTCCGAGTACAGCCGCCTGCCGCCCTCCGTAAGCGCCGACGGCGCGTACTCCGCAGAAAGATATCAGAATAAGGACAAGGATCCGCCCACGCAGACGGATCCCTGTTTCGTGTTATCAAAAAAGAAATTCTTGTCTTAAACTGATTCTATGCAAAGCACGTCGTCGCCGG
>ONWP01000157.1 GCA_900321595.1 uncultured Eubacteriales bacterium | reverse complement strand
CGCGGCGCAAAGCGCGACCGCGGATTCCGCCCGCGGGAACACGACGGGCCGGCCGATCCGTTCCGCGGGACGTCTGCCGCTGAGCAGAAGCCCTGCCGCGAAGCAGCCGCCGGACAGCAGGAGCAGCGCTGCGAGCATCCCGGCAAATTCGCCGGACGGGCCGTACCCGTAGAGCAGAACGCCCCAGACAAGCTGCCCGGAAAACGCGGCTGTCGATAGGATCAGCAGGCAGAGCGCGGCGCCGATGAGGATCGAAACGGCAGAGGCCGCGCCGCCCGACCCGCAGAGCACGCACACGAGCGCGCAGACGCACCCCGCCGCCAGGAGCAGCGCCAGCGAGATCAGCGTGAGCTGCGCGATCATGCCCGCATCCGGCTCCGTGGCCTGATAAAACGCCGCGTGCGACCGCTGCAGGCGCAGATACGCGGGGATCGTCAGCAGGACGCCCGGCGCGCAGGGCGCGGCGCCCGTCAGAAGCGCGGACAGCGTCTGCGCCGTGAACCGCGTGCGGCTGCTGACCGGCAGCGCCCGGACGGTGAGCCGCCGCGTCCCCAGATCGTCTGAAAACGCCATGAGGAACGCCGTCAGGAGCAGCGGAAGCGCGATCAGGACAAACAACCCCGGACTGTACAGATCGTACAGCTGTATGCTGTTCACCGAGTCATCGTCCGGGAGCTTCCGGAGATTGCCGTACGCGTCGATCAGCGGATAGACGGCCGACACGACGAGCTGCAGCACGGCGACCGGCCACACCCGGCGCGTCGTCTCGCGAAAAAACGGGTTACCGCGCATCATCCGGCTCCGTTTCGACCAGAAACAGCTCCTCGAGCGTGAGCGGCAGCTCGTCCAGCAGCAGCGGATCATACCGCGACAGGACCGCCGTCACCCGGGCGCTGTCGTCCCGGAAGATCAGCTCCCACACCCTGCCGTGCCGGGCGCTTTTGATCAGCGTCAGCTCCGGGAACGCGGGCAGCTCGCCCCGGAAGGAGACCTGCACCTTCGTGACGGCGCGCTGCAGATCGCTGACCTGCCCCTGCCGGCGGATCTGCCCGTCCTGCAGGATGCCCACGGCGTCGCACACGTCCTCCAGCTCCCGCAGATTGTGGGAGGAGACGATCACGTGGATCTCATTTTCACTGACCACCGGCAGCAGCTTCTGCCAGATCAGCTTGCGCGCACGCGGGTCGAGGCCGTCCTGCGGCTCGTCCAGCAGCAGGTACCTGGGCCGGACGGCCAGCGCGGCGCACATGGCGAGCTGCTTTTTCTGTCCCTTGGAAAGACGCGCGATCCGCGTCTTTTCGTCCGTGAGCGCGGCGTCCCCGGCGGCCGCGTCGAAGACCGCGCGGTCGAACGCCGGATACAGCGCGCCGTAAAACCGGAGCAGGTCGCGGATCGTCCAGCCCGGATAGGCGAACGGCTCCTCGGCGACGAAGACCAGCTCCCGCTTGACTTCGAGATTCTCAAAAACCGGCCGCCCGTCGTAGCGTACCGCGCCCCCGTCGGGCGTGTAGACGCCGGCCATGATGCGCAGCAGCGTCGTCTTGCCGGCGCCGTTGGGCCCGATGAGGCCGAAGACGGAGCCCGGCCGCACCGTCAGCCAGACGCCGCGCAGCACCTGCGCGCCGTCAAAGGCCTTGGACAGATCGTGTACCTCGATCATGCCGACGCCACCTCCCTGCCCAGCCGTTCCAGCCGCTCGATCAGCGCCTCCCGGCTCACGCCTGCCCAGAGCAGCTTCGCGGCGGCCTCATCGAAGCGCGCCAGCGCCTGCGCGGGCACAACGGCCTCACGGCGCGGGGCGACGAAGCACCCCTTCCCCTGCGTTTTGTAGATATAGCCGTCGGCCTCCAGCTCCCGGTACGCGCGCTGGATCGTATTTGGGTTGATGGCCAGCTCCGCGGCCAGCTCCCGGACGCTGGGCAGCTTCTCATGCGCCGACAGCGCGCCGGTCACGATCAGACGGATCACATTCTCCTTGATCTGCAGATAGACGGGCCGCGCGTCCCGGTAATTGACAGAAATCATACCGATCACCACTGTATCACTTGAATTAGTACACTTGCCACAGTGATTGTACAATACTTTTCACCCGTTGTCAACCCCCGCAGACAGAATCATGATCAAAAAAAGCACCCCGAATCAGGATCGATCCGAGGGCTTTATATCGGCTGCTTCAGCGGTGTTGTCCGCGATCACCAAACGGCGCGGCTCGCCCTCTCAGAGAGCGAATCCCTCCTCTTCTATCAAAGCCAAAAGAAAACAGTCTACGTGAGACTGCTTTCTTTTGGCCCGCTCGGAGGGATGAAAATGCTTGCGCATTTTCCGTCCT
>ONWP01000004.1 GCA_900321595.1 uncultured Eubacteriales bacterium | reverse complement strand
CCCGCTCAGTCCTCCACGTCCTTCAGCGCTTCCGCCTCGGACTTGCTGACGGTGATCCTGCCGTCGCGCACGATCTTGACCTCGCCGCGGTTGAAGGTCTTCGGCGCGGCGTCCGGGTTCTTGTCCATGCGCACGGTGAGCCTGCCGGAGAGCAGATTCACGTCGATGACCGTGCCGCGGCCCTCCTTCGTGTTGACGACGGCGCCGACCTTGGGCGTGATCTTCAGCAGGTAGTCGTAGGACTCCTGCTCATACTTGAGACAGCACATCAGCCGCCCGCACGCGCCGCTGATCTTGGACGTGTTCAGGCTCATGCCCTGCTCCTTGGCCATCTTGATGGACACGGGCTGGAAGTCGGAGAGGAACTCCTTGCAGCAGAAGGGTCTGCCGCAGATGCCCAGACCCCCCAGCATGCGCGCCTCGTCGCGCACGCCGATCTGCCGCAGCTCGATGCGGGATTTAAAAACCGAAGCCAGATCCTTCACCAGCGCCCGGAAGTCCACCCGGGACGGCGCGGTATAATAGAATATGATCTTTTTGCCGTCGAAGGTGTACTCCACGGCGATGCGCTTCATATTGAGCTTGTGCTCGGCGATCTTCTTATCGAAGATCTCGGCGGCCTTGGCCTCGCGCTTCTTATTGTTCTCCACCACGCGGATATCCTCCTTCGTGGCCTTGCGGATGACCGTCCGCAGCGGCTTCACGATGGCGTTGTCGTCCACGTTGTGGTTGCCGATGTCCACGTCGCCGCACTTGAGTCCCCGCGCCGTCTCCACGACGGCCATATCCCCCTTGACGAACCGCTCCTCGCCCGGGGAGAAATAATAGGATTTCCCGGTCTCCCGGAATTTCACGCTGATAACCTCTGTCATAAAGTCGCTCCTTTGTCCTTGCCGCTCGCTGCGTCGAACAGGTCGGCCGTCAGCAGGCAATAGCCCAGTTTGATCTGTGTATTGGTGCTCTGCGCGTCCCGCAGCGACCGCGCGGCGGTCTGCTCCAGGCGCAGAAGGGTATTCAGGTCGAATTTCGCGGCCAGCGCGCGGGCTTTCGCGTCGTCCCGGCCGAGCGCGGCGCAGTCCGCCTTTACCGCGATCGCGTCGCGCAGCAGAGACGTGAGACTTTCGCAAAGACCGGTCAGATACTTGCGCTCCTTCTCCCCCAGCGGCGCGGTCGCCATCATGGCGGCGTATTCGTCGCCCGCGGCCAGCGCGTCCGCGACAGCGTCGCAGGCCGCGCGGATCTTCGCGCTCTCACGCTCCCCGGCGCCGGGCTCCTCTATATTGTAGGCGTCCACCCGGGAAAGAATGGTTTCCAGAAGCTTGCCCGGCTGCTGACAATGCAGAAGGAACCGCGCCGAAGCCGGCGGCTCCTCGATGACCTTGAGCAGCGTGTTCTGGCTCTCGATATTCATCGCGTCGGCCTCTTCGATGACGAAGATCTGCGCCGGCGCCTCGTTCGGGGTATTGTAGCAGCGGCGGATGATCAGCTCCCGCACGTCTTCCACCCGGATGATCCCCGACTTTTTGCCCTCGTCCGGCTTCACGACCGTCACGTCCGGATGTACGCCGTCGCGCACCTTCACGCACTGCGGACAGGTCAGACACGGCCGCTCGCCCGGCGTCCTGCAGACCATCGCCTGGGTCAGCAGCGTCGCGACGGCCTTGCGCGCGCGCCCGCTGCCGCCGCAGATCAGCACCGCGTGGCTCAGCTTGCCGCTGTCAAAAGCGGCGCCCAGCTGCCGCCGCGTCTGCTGCGGGAGCTTCACTCTGCCGAAATTCATACTACACCGCCTTGCTCAGCGCGATCATGACCGGCATGGTCAGCACGCACAGCATCGTGCAGAACGCGATCTGCTTCGACGAGACGCCGGCGTCCCGGTCGTATTTGACCGTCATCATGACGGTATTGGTGGCGCTGGGCGCCGCCGCGGAGATCATACAGGCCGTGAAGATCGCGCCGGAAAGGCCGGCGAGCTTCATGACCCCGAACATGATCAGCGGCACGGCGATCAGCCGCAGGCCGCTCGCCAGATACCGCTCCTTCGACAGGAAGATGTCCCGGAAGCCGGTATTGGCGATATATGTCCCCAGGATGACCATCGCCATGGGGGTATTCAGAAGCGAGAGATAGCGCACCGGCTCCGTGATCATCTGCGGCAGACGCACGCCGGTCAGGAAGATGGGCAGCCCGATGGCGACGGCGATCAGGCCGGGATTGAGCAGAAGCTTTTTAAAATCCCGCTTGCCGCCGGATTTTCCGCGGCTCATCAGCCCGATGCCGTGGGAGAAGCACAGGACATTGAAGACCACGACCCCGGCGGAGGCGTAGAAAACGCCCTCCTCGCCCAGCACGGCCTGCGCCAGCGGAATGGCCATGTAGCCGCAGTTTGCGTAGACCACGGAGAATTTATAGATCGGTCCGTTT
The DNA here is from genome assembly GCA_900321595.1 of uncultured Eubacteriales bacterium. GTDB lineage: Bacteria > Bacillota > Clostridia > Oscillospirales > Acutalibacteraceae > UBA1081. Next base: position 2,055 of record ONWP01000004.1, on the reverse strand, counting down.
TCCTTGTCTTTATTAAAGAAGGGCAGGCTCAGCAGGATCCCGCACAGATGCGAGCCCGCGCTCACCAGCGCGGCGGTCAGGAACGCCTTGCCCGTCTCGGCGGAAAAGGGCGTCGTGATGAACGCGTTGACGATGACGCAGGGCGTGACCACGTAGAAGATCAGGTCGTTGGTCTTGCGCGCCGTCTTTTCCGTGTAGAAGCCCAGCTTGTCGGCGGCGAAGCCGACCGCGACCATCACGTAGAGGATGACCACCTGCTGCAGGCTCAGCAGCATATCGGAGAAAAAACCGCTCAAGCCTCGTCCTCCGTCTGCTCGGGAATGATCTCAATTTTCAGATCCTTTTTCACGGCCGGTTCGTCCGCCGGCTTTTCGGGCAGCTCGACGGGATCGTCCGGATCGCGGTCGATGGCGACGCCGCGCAGCAGCAGCGTCAGCGCGAACGTCACGGCGAAGACCGGGAGCGCCAGCTCAAAGGCGCGGAACGGGTAGCCGGCGGTCAGCGCCGTCCCGTCCCCGATAAAGCTCAGAATACAGCGCGGCACCGCGTACGACAGCGTAATGATCGCGCTCACGAGGCCCATGGCGACCGGCTTGTAGCCGTAGCTGCCGGTGCCCACCTCCGTGACGGCGCGGGCATAGGTCAGGAAGAACAGCATCGTCGCCACGATCCCCAGCATCTCCAGCAGCAGATCCGCCACCCGGATGATGCTCACCGTGACCACCAGGAACCGCAGCGCGCGCGACGCGCTCCACAGCACCGGGAGCAGCGAGGCCAGCCGCAGCTTTTTCAGCAGATCGCCCTGCGTCAGGAACGCGATCGCGGCGAACACGAAATAGACGAAGGCCGCGATCCCCAGCGCGCCCTCGATCTTCGTCATCAGGACGACCGTCGCCTCGTTTTCGACGATCATGATGGAACGCGGAAATTCCCCGCGCAGGTTTTTGAACGCCTCCGGCAGGATCGACACGCCCAGCGCCAGCGAAACGACCGCCAGCGGGATATGCCGTCCCGTCAGCGTGAATTCCTCCTTGCGCAGCTGCCGGTTCGACAGGCTTGTCGCGAAGATGGCCAGCAGGAAGACCGCCATGACCGCGAAGAAGCCGTAGATGACCAGCGGCGAACCTTCCGTATAGAAGCCGGAGACGTGCTCCGTCCGTTTGAGCATCAGCCAGATCCGGTACGGACACAGGCCGGCGACGGCCAGCGCGAACATGACAGCCAGCGCCGTGACGATCCTCTTGCCGCGAAGGGCAGGTTTCATACAGACTCCTCCTTGCGTTCGATCAGCGGGATATAATCCCGGTGCTTGACGATGCTCTTATAGGCCGGCCGTATGATACGGCCGCCGGTGTACAGCTCCTCCATGCGGTGCGCGCTCCAGCCGGCGATACGCGCCACGGCAAACAGCGGCGTGAACAGATCCGGCGGGATGCGGAGCATCTTATAAATGAGGCCGGAATACAGGTCCACGTTGGCGCACATGGTCTTTTCCTTGCCGGTGATCTCCCGGAACAGCGTGGGCGTCAGCGTCTCCACCAAATTGATCAGCTGGAATTCCTCCTCGAACTCGGTGCCCGCGGCGAACCGCTGCGCCTCCCGCTTGAGGATCACGGCTCTGGGGTCAGAGATCGTGTAGACAGCGTGTCCCATACCGTAGACCAGACCGCTGCCGTCGTTCCCCTCGCGCCGCAGGATCTTTGAAAGACTGTCGGCGACCTGCCCCTCGTCCGTCATATCCGTCACATCGGATTTGATGTACTCGAGCATCTGCGCCACCTTGTGATTCGCGCCGCCGTGCTTGGAGCCCTTGAGGGCGCCGATGCCCGCGGAGATCGCGGCGTAGGTATCCGTCCCGGAGCTCGAGAGCACGCGCACCGCGAAGGTCGAGTTGTTGCCGCCGCCGTGCTCGGCGTGGAGCATCAGGCAGGTGTCCAGCAGCTTCGCCTCCGCGTCGGTGAACTCCTTGTCGGAGCGGATGGAGTTGAGGATGACCTCCGCCGTCGCGTGTCTGGCCTTGGGCGGATGGATATACATGCTCTTGTGATAGTAATT
>ONWP01000100.1 GCA_900321595.1 uncultured Eubacteriales bacterium | reverse complement strand
TGCATAGAATACCACCTTTTCCTCCGCCCGTCAACCCCCTTTTTTGCCTTTTTTATCCCCTTTTTACTACCTTTCCTTGTGTTTTAGGGGTCAATTCCGGTTGACGATACAACATCTTGTATTTCAAACGCATTTTCGCTGTAAAAACGCACGCCGGGATCTGAAAAAATATTTTCATCCGTTTTGATTCTGATGTCTCCGAGCGACAGATTCGGCAGGATCTGCCGCAGCGGCACCAGGACGAACGCCCGTTCCCGCATGCGCGGGTGCGGCAGGATCAGCTCGGGATCGTCCGAATGCACCCCTTCATACAGCAGCAGATCGATGTCGATCACCCGCGGGGCGTTGCGAAACGTCCTGACGCGGCCGACGGCGGCCTCGATCCCCAGACACGCGCCCAGCAGCGCGCGCGGCGACAGCCGCGTCTCCAGGGCCGCGCAGAGGTTGAGAAAATCCGGCTGGTCCGCGTAGCCGACCGGGTCGGTCTCAAAGAGATCGGAAACCTTTGTGACTCGGGTGCCGCAGAGCCGGTCCAGCGCCGTCAGCGCGTCCCGCAGATTCTGTTCCCGGTCGCCCAGATTCGTGCCCAGCGAAACGTACGCTCTCATCGGCTGCGCTCCAGCTCGACCGCGACGTACTCAACGTTGCACGAGACGGGCGCCTGGGGCTTTTTCACGACGACGTTCACCCGCTTCACAAGCGGATAATTGCGCAGCACCGCGTCGCAGATCACCTGCGCGGCGCGCTCGATCGTATTGAACTTCGCGGACGTGAACACGTTCTGCACCACGCGGATCAGCTGCGCGTAATTAACCGTTTCGTCAATATTGTCGTTGACCGCGACTCGGTTCAGGTTGGCCTCCGCCGTCAGATCGATGAAAAACGGCTGGCCGTGCAGTTTTTCCGATTCCATCACGCCGTGAAAGGCGTACAGCTGCAGACCTTTAATAATGATCTTATCCATATTTACCCCACCTCTTCGAGGATCTTGACTGTCTGAACGGCGCGCGTCACGTCGTGGACCCGCACCAGATCCGCCCCGCGCAGGAACGCGGCCGCGTCCGCGACGGCGGTCGCGTTGTCCCGATCCCCCTCGCCGATCATGGCGCCGAGGAACCGTTTGCGCGACAGCGCGGCCATCACAAAGACGTCCGGCCGGATGATCTCGCCGAAGTCCCGCAGCAGGTCGATGTTGTCCCGCGCCGTCTTGCCGAATCCGAACCCCGGGTCCAGGCACAGATGCTGCCGCGCGACGCCCGCCGCTTCCGCCTGACGGAGCATGTCGTCGAAAAACGCGTTCACGTCTGCGGTCACCCCGTGCGGATACGGCCGCGTCTGCGCCGCGGAGCAGCCGCCCGTATGCATGACGACCCAGCCCGCGTCAAACGCGCGAACAACAGCCGCCATCTCCGGCGAGAAAACGCCGCTCACGTCGTTGATGATCTGCGCGCCCATGCGCAGCGCCGCTTCCGCCACCGCCGGCCGGTAGGTGTCCACGCTGACCGTCAGCCCCGCGCGCGCCAGCGCCGGGAGCACGGACGACAGCCGATCCAGCTCGGTTTCCGGGGAGACCGGCTCGCTGCCGGGACGGGTGGAGCAGGCGCCCACGTCGATGACGTCCGCGCCCTGCCGCGCCATCGCGAGGCCGTGCGCGACAGCCTTCTCCGGCGCGAGATACAGTCCCCCGTCGGAAAAGGAGTCCGGCGTGACGTTCAGGATCCCCATGACGCTGAACCGCTTCGTCAGACTGCGGCCGCGAAACGCAAACGTCTTCATACGGTGATCCTGTACCAGATCGCGCCGAAGATCCCTTCGCCGATCCCCGGCACGTCCATGATCTCTTCTATGGCGCGGAACGGGCCGACCTGCTCGCGGTACGCGATGATCGCATCGGCCTTCGCGTCGCCGATTTTGTCGAGAGACTTCAGCTCCTCGGCGGACGCCGTATTGATATTGATCTTATCCTGTCCGATCTCCTCATAGCCGACGCCCTCGTCCGGATCCTCGCCGATATAATCCTGTCCGACGCCCTCGTCTTCCCGCATGGCTCTCTCGACCTCATCCCGTTCGACAGCCGGTTCCGTGGTCGCCGGAACCGTCGTCGGGATCACGCGCGTCGTCGCTGCGCGTTCGGTCAGCGGCTTTGTGGTCTTCGCCGCCTTTTCTTTCGTCGTTTTCTCGGCCTTTGCCTTTGTCGTTTTCGCCGCTTTGGCCTTTGTCGTCTTTGCCGCGCGGATCGTCTGTCCGGCGGGATACGTGGTGACGATGCGCCGGATCGTCGTGGGCGAGCCGCCGGCGATCGCGGCGGGGTCGTCGATGCTGCCCGCGGTCTCCACGTACAGCTCCTCGAAGTTGTCGCCCATGACCACGACGCGGTCCGCGTTCTTCCCCGGCGTCATGCGGATGACCAGCACGATCAGCACGGCGAGCAGAACGGCGATCACGCTGCCGATGAAGACGATCAGCTTCTGACCGCGGGTGAGCGTTTCGCGCGTTGGTCTCTCCGCCGGGGGCTCCGACTGCGCGGGATTCTCGAGGGGACGATCCGCCTGCCGCGGGAAATACGTCTTTTCCGGCGTCCCGGCCGGAACCGCCTCGGAAAGCTGCGCGTCCGGCTCGCCGCGCTTTTCACTGCGCATATCGTCACCCCCTGTTTTTTGCTTTAATCTATTATATACAACGGCGAAGCGCTTTTCAACCGAAAAGTCAAAAAAGCCCGGATCGCGCCGAAAAATCAAAACGGCAGACCCGGGAAGGATCTGCCGCGGCAGCATTCCAACGATTACGTGAAGGATTCCAGCTTCGCGCTGACGCGCAGGATCGTGCGGGCCTCCTTCGCGGTCAGCCTGCCGTCGCTATCCAGATCGACGGCGAGCTTCGCCGGGTAGCTGATCTCCGCGAGC
>ONWP01000160.1 GCA_900321595.1 uncultured Eubacteriales bacterium | reverse complement strand
GCGTGGACGCGGACGGGGCGCCGCTTCTCTTCAACGGTACTTACGGCGACGTCGCCGCGAGAAGCCAGGGGATCGACCTGTGGACGGATCTCGGCGCGCATGACGACCCGTATCCGAGCTTTATGAGCTACGGCCTGGGGTTCTATGAATTCTTCCAGCTCTGTGAGGACCTCGGCGCGTCGCCTGTGCCCGTGGTCAACGCCGGCCTGTACTGCCAGATGCGCGGGCGGCACGGGGTGGATATGAACTCTGAGGAGTTCCGCCGCGACGTGCAGGACCTGCTCGATCTCGTCGAATTCGCGCGCGGGAGCACGGACAGCGTCTGGGGCGGCGTTCGCGCGGCTATGGGGCATCCGGCGCCCTTTGACCTGCAGTACGTCTGTGTCGGCAACGAGAATGAAAACGAGGAGTTTTACGAGCGTTATACGGCGTTCCTCGAGGCGTTCCTCGCCGCGAAGGAAGCGGATCCGCAGACGTTCGACGGGGTGGAGCTGATCTATTCCGCCGGCGCGGCGGACGCGACGCACAGCGCGAATTATACGAAGTCCTACGCCTACGCGCAGTCGTGGCTTGCGGCGCACGATGAGACGGACGTGACCGTCTTCGCCGGCGCGACCGATCAGCATTACTATAACAGTCCGGACTGGTTCCGCAAGAATACGGATTATTATGACGCGGCCAATTACAGGCGCACGGTCGACGAGATGACCGAGACGCCCTACGGCGGCGCGATCCCGGTCTTCGTGGGCGAATACGCCGCGCAGTCGAATACGCTTGAAGCGGCGCTTGCGGAGGCGGCTTATATGACAGGGCTTGAACGCAACGGCGACATCGTGCGCATGGCGGCCTACGCGCCGCTGTTCGGCAATGTGACCGCCGGTCACTGGCAGCCCGATCTGATCTGGCTCGATCAGACGGACGCGAAGGGCTCTGTCAACTATGAGGTGCAGAAGGCCTTCAGCGTCAACCAGTCGAAAACGCTGGTGTCGTCCGCGCTCGACGGCGCGCTTTACCCGAAGTCCGATCTTTCCGGCCGCGTCGGCGTCGGCACCTGGTATACAGCCGCCGCGTTTGACAACGTGGTCGTCACCGACCGCGAAACCGGAAAGACGCTCGGCAAAGACAGCTTTACGGGCGTCGGTCTGCCGCTTCGCTGGGATCGTCCCACCGACGGCAAATTCCGTCTGCAGGACGGGCGTCTGGTGCAGTCCGAGACCGATATGCGGTATACGGATACCGGCTCGGTGGCTTATTTCGGAAAAACGGAATGGAGCAACTACACCTATGAGCTCGACGCGGAAAAGCTCGACGGGCAGGAGGGCTTCATGATCTCCTTCGCCGCGCGGGATATCGGAAACAATTTCATCTGGAATATCGGCGGCTGGAATAACACCGTCTCCTGCCTGCAGGAGATCAGCGGCAACGCGAAATCCGGTCAGCTGCCCGGCACGGTGCGCCCCTTCGCGGTCGAGACCGGCCGCACCTATCACCTGAAGATCGAGCTGGACGGCTGCCGCATCAGGTGTTATATCGACGGGGAGCTGTACGTGGACTACACCGCCGGCTCGAACGCTGACGCCGCGGTCTATCAGACCGCCGGACTGGACGAGAACGGCGACCTGATCGTCAAGCTTGTCAACGTCACAGATCGGAATCAAACGCTCGGCGTGCAGATCAGCGGCCGCGACGGATTCGCGCAGGAGGCGCGCGTGACGCAGATCAGCGGCAGCGATCCGAAGAGCGTGAACCGCCTCGGCGCACAGGATGAATGCGCCGTCAATGAGTTTGACCTTGCGATGGCGGGGGACGCGTTCAACTACACGCTGCCGAAGTACTCGGTGACGGTGTTGAAATTCCCGAAGAAATAAGCGGTATGTAAAAAACGAGCTGCCCTCGCCGGCAGCTCGTTTTGTATCGCGTTCACAGCTCGATCGGGATGATCTTCGGCCGCTCGTCCGGCGTGCGGTTGGGCGTGTGCATCGTGAAATACGTCACGCCGTCGAACCCCGTGAACACCATGCCGTGGCCGCCGTCGTCCGCGAACAGATAACGCTGCTGCTGGCGCCAGGGGCCGAGGACGCCGCCGTCGGATTCGGCGACCGCTTCGCGGTATTTGCCGTCGGAATTGCTCGACCAAAGCAGCAGAAGACGGGCGCCTGCGCGCACAAGGAACGGGCCGTCGGTCACGTAGTCCCGCTTCCCGGCGTCGGCCAGGTACAGATCGGAGCCCTTGAAAAGCGTGACCGGGTCGCCGACCGCGGTCTTCAGGTCGCGCGAGAGCTCCCGGGCGCAGACGTGACCGTCGCCGATCTGCGTCCACTCGTGGCAGAAGACGACGTACCGCTTGCCGTCCTCTTCCCAGTAAGTGCCGTCGAGGCTCGACCAGTCCTCGGGCGTGACGCTTGACGCGCTCCAGCGGATGAACGGACCTGTCGGGGAGTCGCTTCGCAGGATCCACGTCCCGCGCTCGCGGTCAGCGGGCTTGAAGCTCGCGAACATATAGAACGCGCCGTCGACGAGGTGCACCTCGGGCGCCCAGAAATTGATGTCGAAGGGGTCTGCAGGCGTCTTGCGGTAGACCTCGATCGGGTCGGACCACGCGACGAGATCGCGGCTCGTATACACGTCGAAGCCGCTGCCGCCCTGCCAGCAGTCCGCGCCCCGGGTGCCGTACATATAGTAGACGCCCTCGTAGGGAAGAATGAACGGATCTCGAATGTTGATGTCTGAAAGTTTCATTGGGATTCCTCCTATGACAACGGCGCAGCCCGATTGACTGCGCCGTTTCGCTGTGTCTTGTTTTTTACGGATTCGTATTGTTGGAGACGAAGTAGTAATTCGCGTAGGTGTGCTTTGTATTCGTCACGTTGACGGTCTGATTTTCGACCTTCAGAAGCATCCGGCTGTCCTTATTGAACGGATTGTTGTCGATCGAGACGCCGGCGTCCTTGAGCTTGCTGACGGCGATCGTCGCGAGTGCGGACCAGTTCAGCTGCAGCTTGATGTCGATGAACATCTTCGTGATGTAGTCGAAATCATAGTCGAAGACCGTCGCGACGGGTTTGCCTGTATTCGGGTTGAAATAGACCGTGACCTTGACGTTGCGAACCTTGCAGCCGTTGATCGACGCGCTGAGGTTGAACTTGTCACTCTTAAATACGTCGATATCGCCCATGTCGGACATGGAGGCCTTGACGTCGTCCATCTCCGCCGCGAGCTCCGCGCTTTCCGCCTTGATTTCATTGATATCCGGCAGATCGATCAGCTTCGCCGCGTGGAAGTTGTTGAAATTGTTCGGCACGCCGCTGACGCTGTCGTTGTGGAGCTCGACCGTGATCGCGTCCAGGCCGGTGAGCGTGACGGGATCCACGTAGGCAAGGGGCTGATTGTTGACGACGCGATAGGTGAAATTCATCGTGACGCTCTGGTTCGTCTTGTACGAGATCGATTTGACGTCGGACGCTGTCAGTCTGCTGGAGACCTCGGTGCCCGTCAGCGGAATGTCGGTAAAGCTGAGGATCCGGGTGTTCGCGGAGCGGGGCGAATAGTAGGTCGTTCCCTCGGCAGCCTTGAGCGAGGAGGAGAAGTTGTCGCTGCTCATGCCGTCGTCCGCCTTCGAAAGGTTCGCGAGCTGACTGTCAAAGCTGTTGACCGCGCTTGTATTATCCCAGCTGACCTTCGTCGTGTCCTTCGTCGCGTAGTAGAACTGGACGCTCTGCTTGTTTCCCTTCAGGTTGTTGATGATCGTATTGAACATCAGCAGCTTCTGATCGGAGGACATGATATCGTTCGCCGAGATCAGCTTCGCGCTGTAGCGAAGCGCGAGACGCGCGTCGACCGCGGTGATGGCGCCGTCGTGATCGAGATCCATACGTTCCGTTTCAAGATACGGACAATCAGCGAGCCGGTCGAACAGCTCCGCGGAGTAGACAAGGATCGCTCTGGCGTCTTTTGCGGTCACAGTTCCGCTGCCGTCGACGTCACCGAGATTCTTGTACGCGTCGAAGACGGTTTGGAGGTCTGCGTTCGCCTCTGCCGCGGACGCGTAGCCCTCCGCGAACGCCGGGAGACCGGCGCATCCGAGGAGCAAAACGAGGCTCACAAATACGCACAGCGCTTTTTTCATAGGGATCACCCTCCGTCTTGAGTATAATATCACATGTTCATTTTAACACAGCCGGAGGAAAATGTAAACACGTCGTATAAAAAAGTTTTTACGGATTTTTGCAATTTTTCAGAGATTTTGATTGCGTCTTACCTGACGTTGTGGTAGAATAAAACAGAATCGGCATATGTTTCAGCCGAAACAAATAAAAGGAGCAAGCCATGTTTCAAGCTACTTTAAAATCGAACGGCGACCAACCGATTGTTTTTTTGAAGGGCCGCATTGATTCCTCCAATGCGTCTCAGGCGGAGCAGCAGATCCGCGATCTCATTCCGGAGGACGCGCGGGCGCTGGCGCTCGACGCCGGGGAGCTGGCGTATATTTCCAGCGCCGGACTTCGCGTCGTTCTGCGTCTCAAAAAGATGATCCCCGATACAAGGATCGTCAATGTGAACTCTGACGTATACGAGATCTTTGACATGACCGGTTTTACCGAGATGATGGATATCGTGAAGGCCTACCGGCAGCTCAGCGTCGAAGGCTGCGAGGTCATCGGCGAGGGCGCGAACGGCAAGGTGTACCGCATCGACGGGGATACGATCGTCAAGGTTTACAAGAACCGGGACGCGCTCGAGGAGATCCATAACGAGCGCGAGTTGGCGCGCAAGGCCTTTGTCATGGGGATTCCGACCGCGATCCCGTACGACGTGGTTCAGGTCGGCGATCTGTACGGTTCCGTCTTTGAGCTGCTGGACGCGAAAAGCTTTGCGAAGCTGATCGCCGCCGCGCCCGAAAAAACGGCGGACTATGCCAGACAGAGTGCGGAGATCCTCAAAACCATACATCAGACAATGCTGGAGCCGGGCGAGCTGCCGGATAAGAAGCAGGAGGCGCTGGTCTGGGCGAACTTCTGTGTGGAGCATCTGCCGCAGGACGTCGGTGCGAAGCTGGTCGAGCTCGTGCGGGCGATCCCCGACACGCGCAATATGCTGCACGGCGACTTCCACGTCAAGAATATCATGCAGCAGAACGGAGAGAACCTTCTGATCGACATGGACACGCTGTCCATGGGACACCCCGTCTTTGAATTCGCGGCGATCTACGCGGCGTACATCGGCTTCAGCTGCGTCGACCGCTTGAATGTGACGAAGTTCCTCGGGCTGACGCCGGAGCAGGCGGCGCTCTTCTGGGAGACGACGCTGGACGCCTATTTCGACGGCGATTCCGCGAAGATCGCGCAGGTAAAGCGCGCCGCGCCCGTCATCTGCTACGCGAGGCTGCTTCGCAGAACCATGCGCAGACACAACGCGGACGATCCGCATTACGGTGACATGATCGAATTTTGCAAGCAGTATCTGATCGACGAGGTGCCGAAGATCGACACTCTATCATTTTGATATCAGTCAGGTTGAGAAAAGGGGAGACAAACTATGATGGATCTGAAAACGAATCGAAACGAAAGCACGCTGACGATCACGCTGTCCGGCAGACTGGATACCTCTACGGCGCCGGAGCTTGAGCGCGCGGTGGAAGAGAATCTGCCGGGCGTTACGGAGCTGATCTTTGATCTTGCGGATCTGACGTACACTTCGAGCGCCGGTCTGCGCGTTTTCCTGAAGTCGCAGAAGGCGATGAGCCGCGTCGGTGAAATGAAGCTCATCAACGTCTGTGAGGCGATCATGGAGATCTTCGAGCTGACGGGATTTACGGATATCCTGCAAATCGAGGAAGCCTGATCGAACCGCTCTGCGTTCGCCTTGCGCGGACGCTGATTTGTGTTGTTTGAAATCGGTGCTCAGGAGGCGATTCTATGCCGAAAAAGACCGTATGGGAAATGACCCGGTTTCAGCGCGGATTCTACAGTCTGAACGGAAAAATGTTCCGCGCTGTCGTCGTCATGTCGCTGCTTCTGAGCATGGCAGCGATTCTGTTCGGGTTTTATCTGTATTCAGACACTGTGAACCGGGAATACCGCGTAAAAACGTGGAATCTCGCGAATACGGCGCGGCAGATCATCGACCTTGACGAGACGCGCCGGGAAGCGGAGATCGTCGCCGGGGTTTACCGCGCGATGACGGAGGACGAGCGCGCGGAAAACGGCAGCGACGCGTATCTCGCGCGGTTTCAGGCTGTGCGCACGGAGGCGTTCGAAAACGTGCGAAACGATCTGCAGGAGCTGCTGAACGCGAACGACGCCATTGCCGCGTATACGGCGTTCCTGGATCCGGAAACGAACCGGATGATCTTTCTTGCCGACGGCGATCACAAGGCATCCTTCTGTCCGCCGGGCACGTGGGACGCGCTCGACGTTAAGTACATGACCGCGTTCACGGACGGCGCGCCGAAACGGCTGCTGGACGGGATCTACGAGACGCCGAAAATGCAGTGCATCGTCAATAATATGCCGCAGTACGGCTATCGGTGCACCGCCTGCGCGAAGCTCTTTGACGTGCAGGGGTACCCGGTCTACGTTTTCTGTGATACCGATCTGAATCAGATGGCGCGGACGAGCCGTGTCTTTCTGCTGCTGTATGTGCTGACGATGTGCGCCATAACCGCGGTTGTGCTCGTCGTTTCGATCCTGCGCATCCGACGCAACGTTGTCAAACCGATCAACTCGCTTGCCGACGCCGCGCACGCGTATATTCAGGACAAGCGGGACGGCCACCGGAACGGTCAGCACTTCGCGAAGCTGAATATCCGTACCGGGGACGAGATCGAAAACCTGAGCCTGACCATGAAGGCGATGGAAACAGACCTGGGCGAATACGTCCGGACGCTCACGCGCGTGACCGCGGAAAAGGAGCGGATCGGGACGGAGCTGAGCATCGCCAGCCAGATCCAGGAGGGGAGCGTGCCGAGTCTGTTCCCGGCGTTCCCGGATCGGCCGGAATTCGACATCTACGCGTCGATGACGCCGGCGAAGGAGGTCGGCGGCGATTTCTACGATTTCTTCTTCGTGGACGACGAGCATCTGGCGATGGTGATCGCGGACGTCTCCGGCAAGGGCGTGCCCGCCGCGCTGTTTATGATGGTCACCAAGATCCTGATCAACGACCGCGCGCTGATGGGCGGAACGCCTGCCGAGATCCTGTCTTTCGTAAACGAACGGATCTGCGAAAACAATCAGGCGGATATGTTTGTGACCGTCTGGATGGGGATCATGGACGTTTCTAACGGCAGGATCGTCTGCGCGAACGCCGGCCACGACGATCCGGCGCTCTGCCGCGCGGACGGCCGCTTCGAGCTGATGAAGACCCGTCACAGCCCGGTGATCGGCGCGATCGCGGGAATCAAATACCGGGACGTCACCTTTGAAATGCAGCCCGGCGACAAGCTGTTCCTGTACACCGACGGATTGCCGGAGGCGACAGACAGCGAGAACAATATGTATGAAATGGAACGGATGCTCGCCGCGCTCAATGAAACGCGCAGGGCGGAACCGAAAGCGATTCTCGAAAACATGTGGGCAAGTGTGGACGAATTCGTCGGCAGCGCCCCACAGTTTGACGATTTGACGATGCTCTGTCTTGAGAGAAAGGACGGTGCCGGACGTATGAAAACGCTGACAGTAGACGCGAAGATCGAGAATCTCGATCAGGTGACCGCGTTTGTGGATGAGATCCTGGAGAGCGCGGATTGCCCGATGAAGACGCAGATGCAGATCGACCTCTCGGTGGAAGAGATGTTCGTGAATATTGCGCATTACGCATATAAGGACAAAGTCGGAGACGCGCAGATCCACGTCAATCTGACAGAGGACGGCGTGACGATCACCATGACCGACGCGGGGATCCCGTATGACCCGCTGGCAAGGGCCGACCCGGATACCACGCTGTCGGCGCAGGATCGGCAGATCGG
>ONWP01000163.1 GCA_900321595.1 uncultured Eubacteriales bacterium | reverse complement strand
GCGATCTCGCTGGGCGGCCTCAAGGAGGACAGCCAGTACGACTACCGGTTCATCGGCGTATCCCACAACACGCTGCGCGGCGCTGCCGGCGGCGCTGTCCTGCTGGCGGAGCTGCTGTGCGCCAAGGGTTATATCGATCACAGATAAGGAGAGAGCAAGATGAGCAAGAAAGTCATTTTCCAGGGCTCCGGCGTTGCGCTGATCACCCCGTTCACCGAGGATCTGTCCCGCGTGGACTACGATATGTACGAGAAGCTGATCGAGGATCAGATCGCCGGCGGCACCGACGCGCTGGTCGTCGCCGCGACCACCGGCGAGGGCTCGACACTTTCCCACGAGGAGCACGTCGAGGTCGTCAGCTTCGCCGTGAAGACGGCCGCAGGCCGCGTGCCCGTCATCGCCGGCACCGGCTCCAACGACACGAATTACGCGATCCTGCTGTCCAACGAGTGCGAAAAGGTCGGCGTGGACGGCCTGCTTATGGTGACGCCCTACTACAACAAGACCAGCCAGGAGGGTCTGATTGAGCATTACAACTACATCGCGCAGCGCGTCAGCGCGCCGATCATCCTCTACAACGTCCCCTCACGCACCGGCATGACGATCCAGCCGGAGACTTACCGCGAGCTTTCCCGCATCGAGAACATCGTCGGCACGAAAGAAGCCACGGGCAATATTTCGCTCATAAGCAAAACGGCCGCGCTGTGCGGCGACGATCTGGCGATCTATTCCGGCAACGACGACCAGATCCTGCCTCTGATGAGTCTCGGCGGCAAGGGCGTCATCAGCGTGCTGGCGCACGTGGTGCCGAAGGTCGCGCACGACATCCCCGCGCTGTATCTGGCGGGCGACGTCGAGGGCTCACGGAAGCTGCAGATGGAATACTTCGACCTGTGCGAAGCGCTCTTCTACGACGTGAACCCCATCCCCGTGAAGGAAGCCATGAACATGATGGGCTGGAACCTGGGCCGCTGCCGTCTGCCGCTGACCCGCATGCCCGAAGCCAAGCGCGAAAAACTGCGCGCCGTCATGGAAAAGCACGGGCTGACCGCTTAAAATACGACCGCCGGGGCAATACCCCGGCTTTTCGTGTCAGACAGGCTCTGACCGCAGAACATGAACCCGGAGGTTACATAACATGATCAGAATCTTACTCGGCGGCTGCTGCGGCCGCATGGGACACGCCGTGACGAAGGCCGCGGCGGAAAGAGACGACCTCGCCGTCGTCGCCGGCGTGGACGTACGCGACGACGGATCGCACGCTTATCCCGTTTTCGCGTCCTACTCCGACGTGACCGAAGACGCCGACGTCATCATCGATTTTTCCGCGCCCGGCGCGCTGGACGATCTGCTGGCGTTCGCCCGCGCCCGTCAGCTCCCGGCGGTGCTTTGCGCGACCGGCTATTCCGACGAACAGATCGAAGCCGTGCGCGCCGCTTCCGCCGAGCTCGCGCTGCTGCGCAGCGGCAACATGAGTCTGGGCATCAACCTGCTGTCGGCGCTGGCAAAGACCGCAGCGAAGGTGCTGGGGACGAGCTTTGACGTGGAGATCGTCGAGGCGCACCACAACCGCAAGCTGGACGCCCCGTCCGGCACGGCGCTGATGCTCGAAAAGAGCGTCGAAGAGGGCTTGGACTATGAGCCGGAGCTGGTTTACGACCGGCACGAGCGCCGTCAGAAGCGCGATCACCGCGAGATCGGCATGCACGCGATCCGCGGCGGCACCATCGTCGGCGAGCACGAGATCATCTTCGCCGGCAACGACGAGATCATCCGTCTGTCCCACACGGCGATGTCCCGAAACGTCTTCGCGGTCGGCGCGCTCAACGCGGCCGCGTTCCTGCCGGGCAAGGCGCCTGGCCTCTACGATATGTCCGACGTGATCGCTGCGTCGTAAAGCAGAAAGCCACCGGCCGAAGCTCCGCGCTTCGGCCGGTTTTGTATCGTTTTACGCAAGGATGCGCGGTTTGGTCATGATGCCGATCGGCTTGAGCCGGTAAGATTCCGTGAACGCGTCCCCCCGGGTGCGCCACGCACCGGGGCCCTGCCAGATGTCGTTCGGATCCGCGTCGTGCACCGCGCCGAAGCCGTTGAAGCGGTGGCCGCCGAGCGTCAGCTCGATCCGGTGCGCGCCTTCCGGCGCCGTGAAGCGCAGACGGTACGGCGGCAGCATCACGTACCCGGCATCCTCGCCGTCCACGCGGACGCGCACGATCGCGCCGCGGTAGTGGGGCACGTGCAGCTCGACCTCGCCCCCGGGCAGCGCCGCGTCGAAGGCCCACGTTACGTTCCCGCCGTAGAAGGGCAGCCCCTGACCCGCGATATCGTCGAAGGCCAGCGTCTCGTTGGGCGCGACGATGTAGGCCTCGGCGCCCTCGCAGCGCACGCCGAAATCCCCAAGCAGATAGCAGCGCTCCGTGTCCGTCCTGCGTCCGAAGGGGATCGTGACGAGCAGCGTGTGTTCGCCGGCTTCGATCGCGCCGAGCGGGATCGTTTCGATCGATCTGTCCGCGTACCAGCCGTCGATGTGTTTCGGCACGCGTTTGCCGTCCAGCCGGATCTCGGCCTGTCCGGCGTCCTCCATCGCCAGATGAACGTCCCCGCAGCGGATCTCACTGCGGAACGTGAATTCCAGCGTGAGGGCATGCTCCGGCGTCTCAGCCGGGATCACCCAGGGCTGCACGGCGTGGCCGCCGTGCTCCGGCCAGCCCAGCTCCCGCCGCAGGAGGTTGTCCAGATACAGCACCTCCGCCCGGTCGCGCAGATCGCCGCCGTCGAGCGCGAACCGCGCCTGGTCGAGGATGAGCGCGTTGGGCTCATCGAGAGTGTACGCCGTCCGGTCGGGCACGGCGATCACGCGCGCGAGCGCCTTCTGCGGCTCCTCCCGGACGGTCTCGCCCTCGCCCGGCAACAGCTTCAGCAGGACGCTGTCGCAGTCGTACAGCCGCAGGGAGATCGCCGTTTTTCCGTCCCTGCAGACCGCGGGGATCGGCCGAATGTCACCGGTCATCGTGTCGTACAGGACCGCGTGCCACAGACCTTTGAGCGTCAGCTCATAGTCCCGGGCTCTCGCCATATCCCGGTTGTCGATGGGATCCGCGTGAGCCAAGAACAGCCAGCGGCAGTCGGTATCCTGCCGGAGCTGATAGATCAGCCTGTCGTTGAGCCGCCCGTCCCAGAAGCGCAGATCCACCTCGCGGAAGGGCTCCAGCGCCGTGACGAGAGACGGCAGGTCGGTCCCGGTGCGTACACAGCGCGACGCGAGCTTCTCCGCGTCGTCGCAGGGCCGCACGTCCACGAAGCGCGGGGCGTGTCCGGAGAAGATGATCGTCCCGCCGGCATCCCGGAACGCCTCGAGCCGCGCGAGCGTGCTCCTGCGGATCGTGGTCAGATTCGGAACGACGACCGCGTCGTAGGCCATCTCGCCGACGGTGAGCGGGTTGCCCCCGGCCGGACAGAGCTCCGGCAGGAGCGATTCACAGATATAGTCGAAATCGATGCCGGCCCGCAGCAGGCCCTCGCAGGTCCGCTCGAAGTCCCGGTCCATCGTCTCGCTCATAAAGGCCGTCTTGTCCTTGGGACCGAAGGCCAGCCAGTAGCTCTCCACCGGATGGATCATGGCCACACGGACGATCGGCTTGCCCCGGGTCATGGCGGTGTTCAACCGGGCGAAGTGATCTTCGATCAGATG
>ONWP01000170.1 GCA_900321595.1 uncultured Eubacteriales bacterium | reverse complement strand
GCGGTAAAGCTCTCGTCGTGATGCTTCTCGAGGAAGGAGATCAGCGCCCTGCGCTGGGCGGTCTGATACTTTGCCAAGGAAAATCACCTCAAATTTGCGATTGATTCGCAAATTACTGTAGCATAGCGACGCGGATTTGTCAAGAGGCGGTCAGAGAAAAGACGATGAATGCGCCGGGGAGGTCTTTCCGGCGCGTCGCGTTGCATTCTCCGGGCGAATATGCTATGATAACAAAAAAAGAAAGCACCACGGGAGGGTCAGATCATGCGCATGATCATCATCGGCTGCGGCACGGGCGGTCTGCAGGCGGCTTACGCGCTGGCAAAGGGCGGCTGCGACGTGACGGTTTACGAGAAAAAGGCGCGGGAGGCGCTCGCTTACGACTGGCGGGACAACGTGGAGCCGGGCGTCTTCGCGCAGCTGGAGATCCCGTTTCCGGAGACGACGTACCTGTGCGAATGCGTCAGCATGTACGGCCCGAACGCCGAAAAGCCGCTGTTCATCGCCGCCGACAGGGCGGCGCTCGACCGCAATCTTGACCGCCGGGAGCTGGCGGAGCTCCTCGTCACCCGGGCGGCGTCGGCGGGCGCCGCGATCCGCTTTGAGACGCCGGTCGACGCGCTCATCACCGAGGACGGCAAGGTCCGGGGCGTGATCGTCGGGGGAAAAGCGGAAAAAGCCGACCTGGTGATCGACGCGAGCGGGATCTTCTCGCCGTTTCGCGCGTCGCTCCCCGGTCTTGCCGAACCCGCGAATGACGAGTACTTCGTCGCGTGGCGCGCCTACTATAAGATGAAGGACGGCGCAGAAGCGCCGGAGGAGAACAGGCGCCGCGTCTACCTGCGGCACATGGGGCAGAACGGCCTGTCCTGGTGCGTCGCGGAGCCGGACGGGACGCTCGACGTGCTGGTCGGGCGCACCGGGGAACTGCCGGACGCGGTTCTGGCGGACGCGCTCGCGCGCCTGCGGGCGGATAACCCGTACCTGTCGGACGCGGTCGTCCGCGCGGGACAAAAGGCCGTCATCCCGATCCGACAGCCGGCGGCGATCCTGGTCCGGGAGGGGTACGCCCTCGTCGGCGACAGCGCGTTTATGACGATCCCTCTGCGCGGCAGCGGCATCGCCCAGAGCCTGCGCGCGGGGCAGATGCTCGCGGACGCCGTTCTGGCGGCCGGCAACGCGTACCTGCACACGCTCTGGAAGTATCAGGTGCGCTTCTACCGGGAGATCGGCGCGAAGCAGTTCGTCACCGACGCGATCAAGCGGTTCGTGCTGACCGCTGACGCGGACAAGCTGCGCGACGCGTTCACCTGCGGCCTCATCACAGACGGCGATCTGCGCGGGATCATGACCGGGGAGGGCTTCTCCCTGTCGGCGCGGTCGGCTTTGGAGAAGCTGCGCATCGCGCTGCCCCGGACGCCGTTCCTCGCGAAGATGGGAAAGGCGGCGCTCGCGGGCGTGCGGCTGTCGCGCCTCGCGAAGGCGATCCCCGACCGGTACGATCCGGCGAAGGTCCGCGCCTGGACGGACGAAATGACGCGTCTGACGACAGATCGGCCTTGACAAACGCTTGACAATCCGCCCGCGGGGTGCTATCATTTCTCCATGCGTAAAAAAGGAAGTGTTTTGAATATGGAATGGAAAGGCGTCAACGAGCTGCGGGAAATGTACCTGCAATTCTTTGAGTCCAAGGGGCATCTGCGGCTGCCCAGCTTCTCGCTGGTCCCGCAGAACGACAACTCGATCCTGCTGATCAACGCGGGCATGACCCCGATGAAGAAGTACTTCACCGGCGAGGTCACCCCGCCGCGCAAGCGCGTCACCACCTGCCAGAAGTGCATCCGCACGCCGGATATCGACAACGTGGGCAAGACCGCCCGCCACGGCACCTACTTCGAGATGCTGGGCAACTTCTCCTTCGGCGACTATTTCAAGCGCGAGGCCACGGCCTGGGCGTGGGAATTCTTCACGAAGACGCTGGAGATGCCCGCGGACAAGCTGTACATCAGCGTCTATCAGGATGACGACGAGGCGTACGACATCTGGACGAAGGAGGTTGGCGTGGAGCCGTCGCATATGGTGCGCTTCGGCAAGGAGGACAACTTCTGGGAGCACGGCGCCGGTCCCTGCGGCCCCTGCAGCGAGATCTACTTCGACCGCGGACCCGAGAAGGGCTGCGGCCGGCCGGACTGCCACGTCGGCTGCGAGTGCGACCGCTTCGTGGAGATCTGGAATCTCGTCTTCACCCAGTTTGAGAACGACGGCAAGGGCAACTATACGCGCCTTGCGCATCCGAATATCGACACCGGCATGGGACTGGAGCGTCTGGCCTGCGTGATGCAGGGCGTGGACAATCTCTTTGAAATCGACACGGTGCAGAATATCATGAAGCACATCTCCCGCATCGCCGGCGTCACCTATCACGACGACCCGAAGAACGACGTGTCCCTGCGCGTGATCACCGACCACATCCGCTCGACGGTCTTCATGGTCGGCGACGGGGTGCAGCCCTCCAACACCGGGCGCGGCTACGTCCTGCGCAGACTGCTCCGGCGCGCGGCCAGAGAGGGAAGACTGCTGGGCATCGACCGGCCGTTCCTTGCGGAGGTGGCGGACACCGTCATCGACGAGAACCAGCCCAACTACGCCGATCTGCTCGAACGGCGCGACTTCATCAAGAAGGTCATCGCCGTGGAGGAGGAGAGCTTCAATAAGACGCTCGACGCGGGTCTGAAGGTGCTCTCCGACATGATGAAGAAGACCGAGGGCGCCGTACTCAGCGGCGAGGACGCCTTCAAGCTGGCCGACACCTACGGCTTCCCCATCGACCTGACGAAGGAGATCCTGCATGAAAACAACATGACCGCTGACGAGGAGAAATTCGCCGAGCTGGTCAGACAGGCCAGACAGCTGGCGAAGGAGGCGCACCGCAAGCAGGGCGGCGGCGACTGGCGCAATATGGCGAGCGCGATCGCGGACGTGGCGAAGACGGATTTCGTCGGCTACGAGACGCTCGAGAGCGCCGGCGCGATCCTCGCGATCCTCGACGGTGACGGCAAGCGCGTCGACAAGGTCGGCGAGGGCGACGAGGCCACGCTGATCCTCGACAGGACGCCCTTCTACGGCGAGGGCGGCGGCCAGGCCGGCGACGTCGGCCAGATCACGCTGGGCGACAGCGTGTTCGCGGTGGACGGCACGACCAAGACAGCCGACGGCGTGTATCTGCACGGCGGCAGCGTCGTCAGCGGCGAATTCACCGTGGGCGACAAGGTCGCGGCGAGCGTCGGCGCGGCCGAGCGGCAGGCCACCATGCGCAACCACACGGCGGCGCATCTGCTGCAGGCGGCGCTGCGTCAGGTGCTGGGCACCCACGTCCAGCAGGCGGGTCAGCTCGTGGACGCACACCGCTGCCGGTTCGATTTCTCCCACTTCCAGGCCATGACCGGCGAGGAGCTGCGCAAGGTCGAGCGCATGGTCAACGAGGAGATCCTGAAGGCCGTGCCCGTGGAGACGAAGCTCATGGGCCTTGAGGAGGCGAAGGCCTCCGGCGCGATGGCGCTGTTCAGTGAAAAATACGGCGACGTGGTGCGCGTGGT
>ONWP01000379.1 GCA_900321595.1 uncultured Eubacteriales bacterium | reverse complement strand
CTCCGCCTTGAATTTACCGTTCAGGAGCGCCAGTACGGCCTCGGGCAGCTCGACCTTCGGCGCGTCTGTCGTGGGTTCGGGCGTCACGGTCGACGGCTCCGTCGAAGGCGTGATGACCGGCTGCGTCGCGGGGTCGGTCCGTGGCGCTTCGGTCGGCTGCGGCGTGTCGCTCACAGGCTCGACGTCGCCGGACACATCCTCGACGGGCTGCGTCTCAAACTCAAATTCAATATCGTCTTCCAGCCTCGCGCTGATGCGAAGCGCCTTTCTGGCGTCGTTCGCCAGGATCCTGCCGTCGTCGTTCACGTCCGCCAGCGCGAAGTCTGCGCTGCCGGCCTCCGGCTGGGGGTCGAGCCGCGCGCTCATGCGCAGGATCCTGCGCGCTTCGTTTGCCAGAACCTTGCCGTTGCGGTCAAGGTCGCCGCGGTGGAGCGTCTCCCCGGCGGCGAACGAGGCCAGCGCCGTTCCCAGCGCGATGATCGCCGCGAGCGTGATCGCCAATGTCTTCTTCATGTTTTTCCAGCTCCTTTGTATTCGCTCTGCAGAAATCATATCCGACCGGGCGTAAATGAACCTTGAAAAGTCTTCAGCCCGATTCATGCTGTCCGTCAAAATGGGTGATCACGAAGACGTCGCTCACCGAGGACACGTCCGCCGAGGGCGTGATGACCGCGTAGACGGAGACGTCCGTCTGCGAGTCCTTGATATCGGTGATGGTGCCGACGATCAGATCCCGCGGGAAGAGGCCGCCCAGACCGCTGGTGCAGACGATGCCGCCCTGGCTGACAGCAGTATCCTTCGTCAGACCGGCCATGCGGCACTGCCCGTTCGCGGCGAGGGACGCCGTCGTCTCGCAGTAGCCGTTTTCCCGGGAGCGGATCTCGTATACGCTCAGGTTCAGCTCGGGATCGAGGATCGTGCGCACGACGCAGGTTGCCGTGTTGACCTTTTTGACGATGCCGATCACGCTGTCGCCGAAGACGACCGGATCGTTGATCTCCACGTCGTCGCGGCTGCCCTTGTCGAGGGTAAACGTGTTGTACGCGTCGGAGGAGTTGCGGCTGACCACGGAGGCCGGCACGTAGGTGAAATCCGGATGCTCCTCCTTGACCTCCAGGAAGGATTCGTACGCGCCCAGCTTCTGTCTGGTGCGCTCATAGTCCACCAGCCGGCTGCCGAGCCGGTCCACCTGCGCCTGCAGCTCGGAGATCTCCTCGCGGTAGACGTCGCTGGACACGAAGGAGCCGCCGACGCCCCGCAGCTTTTCCGCCACATAGGACGACAGGCGCTGGATCGGCTGATAGACGATGCTCACAACGCTCGTCAGCGGGCTGGATCGGTCAGATCCGATAGCCGCGAGCCCCATGCCAAGCGCCAGCGCAACCAGGATCACGACCATCGCCCGAAACCGGGCGCTTTTCAAAAACCGTTTCATCGCGCGTCTCCTCAGCGGCCGGTCCGGTCCGCCAGATTGCGGTCGAGACACATGCCCGTGCCCGTGACGGCGCAGTCGCCGGGATCCTTCGCCACGTGGACGGCGATGCGCGTGATGGAGTTGATGAGCTTGTCGAGCCCGCGCAGCTGCGCGGCGCCGCCGGTCAGCGTGATGCCGCGTTCCATGATGTCGCTCGACAGCTCCGGCGGCGTGCGCTCCAGCGTGTCGCAGAGCATATCCGTGATCTGTTTGACCGTGTCGGCGAGCGCCTCGCGCACCTCGGCGCTGTTGAGCTCCGCGAAGCCCGGCATGCCGTCGGAAAGACGTCTGCCCTTGACCTGCATGGCGGCCTCGCCGTCGTAGGGGTACGCGGAGCCGATCTTGATCTTCAGATCCTCCGCCGTGCGCAGACCGATCAGCAGATCGTATTTGCGCCGGATATAGCTGATGATCGCCTCGTCCATATCGTCGCCGCCGACGCGGACGCTGTTGGACGCGACGATGTCGCCCATGGCCAGCAGCGCCACCTCGCTGGTGCCGCCGCCCACGTCGCAGACCATGCTGCCCGTGGGAGACGCGATGGGCAGACCGGCTCCGATGGCCGCCGCCATCGGCGCGTCGATGAGGCTGACGTACTTCGCGCCCGCGCCTCTTGCCGCCTCGTGAACGGCGCGGCGCTCCACCTCCGTCACGCCGCAGGGGATGCAGAGCATGACGCGCGCCCGGTTGAAGGGCGACTTGCCCACGCTGCGGCGGATGATGGCGGAAAGCATATCCGCCGTCATCTCATAGTCCGCGATCACGCCGCCGCGCAGCGGCTTGCGCGCCGTGATGGAGCCCGGCGTGCGGCCGATCATGTTCCTGGCCGCGGAACCGAACGCCACGACCTTGCCCGGCTCCTGCCGGATATCCATGGCAACCACCGAGGGCTCGCGGATGATGATCCCCTTGCCCTTGGCCCACACCAGCGTGTTGGACGTGCCCAGATCTATTCCCAAATCCTGTGAAAACAGCATATAATCACCTTTTCAAAAAATAGAGATACATGGTAAGTATACTGTTTTTTGTGCGCCGTGACAATAGGGAATCGGAAATTTTTCAAAAAAGTGATGTTTGCGACTGACGCGGCGCCGCGATCCGCGAAACAGCGCTCCGCCGGCGAGCCTTTCAAATGAAGCGGCGCGTCCGGTCGCTTTCGTCATCCGCCGCGCGCCATTTTGTGCAAATTAGACAATCTTTCAGGGCGCAAATCTACATTCTCTCTTGCAAAGTGTTAAAAATGGCTCTTGCGTTTTGCGATCTTTTCTGTTAAAATGTATGGGAATATACTGTGCCGGTCCGGGTTTGGTGATCCCATTCCGGCGCGTCAAGCACGGAAAGGAAGGGTCTTGCATGGCAAAACACAGTCAGACAGACGTCCCCCTTTATCTGTTCCACGAGGGCAGCAACGCCAGAGCCTATGAATTCCTGGGCGCGCATATCGAAAAAAACGGCGACACGGTCTTCCGGGTATGGGCGCCGCGCGCGAAAAGCGTCAGCGTCTGCGGCGCGTTCAACGGCTGGGACGCCGGAAAAAACGTCATGACCCGCATCTCGGACGGCGGCGTCTGGGAGGCGGTCGTGCCCGGTCTGCGGGTCTGGGACACCTATAAATTCTGCGTCACCCGCACGGACGGCTCGACCGTCATGAAATCCGACCCCTACGGCTTCCACGCCGAAACGCGGCCGGACAACGCGTCGAAGCTCTACGACCTGTCCGCGCTCGAGTGGCACGACGAGGACTGGTGCAGATCAAGGCGCGAGAAAAACATCTACGCCTCCCCCGTCAACATCTACGAGCTGCACGCCGGCTCCTGGCGCGTCCACGACGACGGCAATCTCTACTCCTACCGGGATCTGGCGGACGCGGTCGTGCCCTACGTCAAGCAGATGGGCTACACCCATGTGGAGCTGCTGCCCATCACGGAGTACCCCTTCGACGGCTCCTGGGGCTATCAGGTGACGGGCTACTTCGCGCCGACCTCCCGCTACGGCTCCCCCGCCGACTTCGCGTACTTCGTGGACAAATGCCATCAGAACGGCGTCGGCGTGATCCTCGACTGGGTGCCCGCGCACTTCCCGAAGGATGAGAACGGGCTCTATGAGTTCGACGGCACGCCCTGCTATGAATACGCCGATCCCCGCAAGGGCGAGCACTACCAGTGGGGCACGCGGGTCTTCGACTACGGACGAAGCGAGGTGCGCTCCTTCCTGATGTCCAGCGCCGACTACTGGCTGCGCGTTTTCCATGTGGACGGCCTGCGCGTGGATGCGGTCGCCAGCATGCTCTACCTCGACTACGGCCGGGGCGACGGGCAGTGGATTCCCAACGAGCGCGGCGGCCGGGAGAATCTGGAGGCGGTCTCCTTCCTCAAGAAGCTGAGCGAATATATCTTCCGGGAGTACCCCTACGCCATGCTGACCGCGGAGGAATCCACCAGCTGGCCCATGGTGACCAAGCCGACGAACATCGGCGGCCTCGGCTTCAACTTCAAGTGGAACATGGGCTGGATGAACGACATCCTGAAATACTTCTCGATGGACGGCTACTTCCGCAAATACAATCACGACCTGATCACGTTCTCCTTCTTCTACGCCTTCAGCGAAAACTTCGTCCTGCCCATCTCCCACGACGAGGTG
>ONWP01000010.1 GCA_900321595.1 uncultured Eubacteriales bacterium | reverse complement strand
TTCCGCGTGTTTGTCCATGTCAAGGGCAAGTGGAAGCTCTTTTATAAGGGCGGCGCGGTCGGCCACAAAAAGATCTGCTGCGGCAGGGGCGCTGTCGAATCGAACGGCGTAAAGATCGTCTTCGACGAATGCCGCGCGGCGCCGCAGATCGCTTTTCTGCAGATCAACTGAAGCGAAACCGGGAGCGTTTGCTCCCGGTCCGTATTATTTTTTCGCGATCTTTTTATATGCCTGCGGGTCCTCGCCCTCCAGCTTCATACGCATGCCGGAGAACTTCTGTCCCCATGCGTTCGCCCATTTTTCCGGATAGAACACGTAGTAGGAGACGTGATTCTTCCGGCGGTACTTCTCAAAGAAATTGCACCAGACCGCGCTCGGCAGACCGATTATGAGCCAGTAGAGCGGTCCCAGCAGCAGCGCCTGCCAGGTGTGGCCGTACTCATGGATCGGCGTGTTGTAGCGCCAGATCTCATTGGGATGCTCCTTGCGGATGAAGATGAACAGTCCCAGGCTCAGACCGCCCTGCTTCCACGGCAGATACGTGATCAGCGCGTGCTTGAACCGCTTCTGCTCATACCCCTTCGCTCTGCAGATGAGCGCGACGACGCCGCCGATGAGATTGACCGGCAGACCCCACGTCCACTGGATCAGGTAAAAAAGGAAGTTCTTCATTTGTTTCCCGCTCCTTTCACCGCCCGTTCGCGCTCCTTGGCGAGCCGGGCTTTTTCTTCTTCAAGCAGATCGTATTTCCCGTCCGTCATCGCCGGCGCGACGGCCTCCGCGTCCGGTTCAGGCTGTCCGATCCACATCGTCTCCCATTTCTGCCCCGCGATCTGCTCACAGACCGCCTTTTCCGCGTCCGTCAGCGCGACCGCGCCGTATTTCCTGCGCGTCGCGATCGCGGCGCGGATCATGGTGTGCTGCTGCTTTGTCATGGTGAATCTGCGCAGGCAGACCAGACAGCCGACGACGCACGCGATCGGAACGGCCGCCGAGAACAGCTTGATCCCGAAATTCTGTGAAAACACGCTGCCGAACAGCTCATAGGCGTGATGTCCCTCGCCGATGGTGCCCACGAGCGCCGTCTTGCTGCCGCGGGACGGATTCACGCCGAACCACTCCAGTCCGGTCAGCACGATCATGCCCAGAAAGCCGGACGAGACCTTCTTGATAAACGTGGAAAACGTCGCGATCACGCCTTCCCTGCGGCGTCCGGTGATCATCTCGTCCACATCCGTGATATCCGGATAGGTATTGGACGTGGTGAAGCCGATCCCGGACAGGCCGAAGTTGTACATGACCGTGTGCAGCAGCACCAGCACCGTCGTCAGCGTCTTCGCGCCGGGCGTCTGCGGCGTCGTCAGGAACAAAATGATCGCCAGCGACGCGATGTAGAAGGGCGTCGTGATCCAGGAGCACTTCTGTTTGCCGAATCTCTTTGTGATCGCGTAGTTGAGCGGAAACGCGCCGGCCTCAAAGATCCCGGCTATGATATTGATCAGACCGTAGAGGAAATAGGTGTCCGTCAGCTCGGACAGCATGAAGATCTTCGCGTTGTTGTAAAAGCCGAGCGCGAACATATACAGCACGCTGATCGCGAAATACTGCCGGAACGCCTTGTTCTTGAAAACGAGCCGGTATTCCCGAAACGCGTAATTCCGGTCAAACGGCGCGAAATGCTCGTGCGCGGAGCTGCGCTCGCGGCAGCCGAACGCCGTGATCGCGAGCGGGATGACGTACGCGACCGCCAGCACCAGTCCGACGAGCATATACTTTTCCTTCGGCACCGTCTCCGCGTCCAGCGTGTTGGTAAAGCAGCCGATCAGCGACTTGATGAAGCCGCCGACGCTCATCACCTGCGGCCGGACAAAATTGAGCACGATCGCCGCGAGCAGGAACGACGGAACCATCCCGACGGAATTCATCAGATATCCGACGGAATTGTACTGCGTGCGCAGGAAATAGTCTGGCGCCATCTCCGGCAGCATCGCCGTATGCGGCACCTGCAGCACAGTCGAAGCCGTCGAATACAGCATATAGGCGATGATGTAATACCACATCACCGTATTGCCGGAAGCGCCGTCCGACAGCCCGAAGGAGTACCACGTCATGAAGAACGTGGTCACGAAGGGCAGCACGGCGGCCATCACCCAGAACCGGTGCTTTCCGAACCGCGAGCGTGTGCGGTCCGTGATCACGCCCATCACGGGATCCGTGATCGCGTCCCACAGGCTTTTGATGAGAATGATGATCCCGACCTGCGTCGTCGTCAGATGCTCGACATACACTAAGAACGGAATGTAGTAAAGCCCGAAAAAGTAGCTGGCTCCGCCGGTCGCGATATTCGTCGCCGTGTACTGGAGCATGGGCTTTATGACCGTGCGGGTATCGCCCTCGATCCCCACGGCGTTTTTGATGCGTTCGCCAAAGGATATGCTGCGTTGTTTCATCGGTTTCCCTCCGGTTCGGCAGTTTATGGTTTACGCTGGTTCAGCTGTGTCGTTGATCTCCTTCGCGAGACGGATCAGCGTCTCGCGCTCATTTTTCGCCGGGTCGTCCAGCACGGCGTCGAGCAGCAGCTGGAGCGTCTGACCGACGCCCTCCGGCGTCTTGCAGAATCGGCGCACGTCGCGTCCGGTCACGGCAAGCGTCTTCAATGTGTACGGTTCGTCGCATACGAGCACCTCGTCAAACTGCCGGTACGCGAAAAGCAGCTTGTCCGAAATATCATACGTTCCCTTCACGAACGAAGCGGCCTCCGCCCGTTTGATCTTCATCAGACGCACGTAATTGAGCTCGCCGAGCTCGTTCATATCCTGCTTGACGCGCTTTCGCGTATCCGGGATCGGTTTTCCGCACGCGACGATCAGCGTCGAAACGCCGAAGATCATATCGTTGGAAAGCTTCAGCCTGCGCAGGACGTTCTGCGCGATCACCCCGCTGACGGCGTAGAGATTTTTATATACGCTGTTTCCCTGCGCGTCGTGAACGTGTGTCGCCGGCTTGCCGCAGTGCAGCAGCAGCATCGCCAGGCGCAGGAGCGCGTCCCGCTCCATCGCGCCGACGCATCTGGCCGTCTGCGTGTACGCGTCGCAGTCGTACATCGCGCCCTTCTGCTCAAATCCGCGCAGCAGGCGCAGCTCCGGCACGACCGTGCAGATCACGTCCGCCTGCTCGACCAGCACCCGTTCCGCGTCTTTTCCGCGCAGCAGCTTCAGCAGCTCGGACGCGACGCGCTCCGCGGAGATGCGCGTCAGCGACAGCGCCCGGTCCTGCATGGCTTCCGCGACCTCAGGCGCGATCGAAAAGCCCAGCGTCGCGGCAAACCGCGCGGCGCGCAGGATGCGAAGCGCGTCCTCGCCGAACCTCTCGTCCGGGTCGCCGACGCAGCGCAGCACCTTTTTTTCCAGATCGCCGCGTCCGTCAAACGCGTCCACCAGACCGCGCTTCGGGGAATACGCCATCGCGTTGACCGTAAAATCCCGCCGGGCGAGATCCTCCTCGACCCTGTCGCTGAACGTGACGGAATCCGGATGCCGCGCGTCCGTATAAGCGCCGTCGATCCGGAAGGTCGTCACCTCCACGTTCCGGTCGTCGACGCGCACCGTCACAGTCCCGTGCTTCAATCCGGTCTCGATGACGCGCAGATCCGAGAAGACCGCCTTCGTCTCCTCCGGTCTGGCAGAGGTCGTCACGTCCCAGTCATGGGGCGCGCGCCCCATCAGCAGATCACGGACGCAGCCGCCGACAACGTACGCCGCGTACCCGTTTTCCTCCAAACGATCCAGCACCAGCCGAACCGGCGCCGGAATATCCCATTGCATGCTTCAATCTCCCTTTCCCGGATCCCCGTACGTCAGCTGTATCAGGAACAGCCGCTGCGGTCCGAGGCCTTCAAAATAGAATGTGTTCCCGTCCTCAAAGAGCTGCACGTCAAACGATGCGTCCATCGGGATCTCACTGCGGTAGATCACGTCCGCCTGCGTCACCGCGTGCGCCATCTGGTAATCGCAGGGCAGCAGCGACTCGGCAAGATCGAGATATCGCGTATTATTCATATGTCCGTTCATATCGCACCGGGAGTAATCCGCCCGGTGGCGCGTGACGCTGACGCGGCCGGTCGGCCGGATATTCAGCGTCGTTTTGAGCGCAGGCCGTTCCAGCGTGACGGGCAGATGGATGGAATCGTCCCCGGACGCGCTGCGGCTGTTTGTATCGATGAGCAGCCAGTGTCCGACGGCAAGCACGATCGTTTCGCCGTCCGGCGCGATCACCCCGTATTCGATGGGATACACGCCGTGACGCGGTTTCGCGCAGCGCAGCTCGATGCGGACGGTCTCGAGATACCGCGGCATCCTGCGGATCTCGAAGCGATACCTTGTCACGACCCAGGCAAGGCCCCGCTCCGACACCGCGTCGTACCCGTCTCCGACGGATTCAAACAGCGTCACGGTCCGATCCTGCAGCACCCGCATCAGATCAGAGAGCCGCAGCGCGCCGTTCGGCGCGGCGCGATCCGTTCCCACGGTCAGCGTGTCATCCGACATGGACTCACCCCCCTGTATTGAGTTGATTATAACACGCATTTGTCGGAATGGAAACACTTTTTTCGGAATTTTCCGAAGAAACCGTCTCCCTCCCGGCGATTTCAGTTGCATTCACGCGCGGTTTCGAGTATAATGAAAAGAGATTTTACGCAAGGAGCATTCCATGGATACGGACGTACTGGTGATCGGCGCGGGCGCCGCCGGATGTATGGCCGCGTACACCGCGGCGATGCGCGGCAGAAGCGTCACGATTATCGACAAAAACACCCGCATCGGACGCAAGCTGATGATCACCGGGAAGGGCCGCTGCAATCTGACGAACGATACGGATGACCTCAACACGCTCGTCTCCTGCTATCCGGGCAACGGACGCTTTCTGTACGGCGCGCTGAGCCGGTTCATGCCGCGCGATACGATGGCGCTGTTCGAATCCTGGGGCGTGCCCCTGAAGGTTGAGCGAGGCAAACGGGTGTTTCCCGTCTCGGACAAGGCCGTCGATATCGTCGACGCGCTCGACCGCGCGCTTCGGCGCGCCGGCGTCCGGCGCGTAAGCGGCCGCGTGTCGGAGATCCTGACGGCAGACGGCGCGTTTGACGGGATCCTGCTCGAAGACGGCCGTCGCCTGACCGCGCGCGGTTGCGTGATCGCGACCGGCGGCGCCTCCTACCCGGGCACCGGCTCGACCGGCGACGGCTACGCGTTCGCCGCGCGGCTCGGGCACACGGTCACGCCGATCAGACCGTCCCTTTCCGCTTTGGAGACGGACGACCCTGATATCCCGACGCTGCAGGGGCTCTCCCTGCGCAACACGGCGCTGACGCTGACGGAAAACGGAAAAAAGCGCTACACCGACCTCGGGGAGCTTCTGTTTACGCACTTCGGCGTCAGCGGTCCCATGGTGCTCAGCGCGTCGTGTCATATCCGCAGACTGCCGCAGAAAAGCTATCGGATCGAGCTGGACCTCAAGCCGGGGCTTACGCGTGAAATGCTTGAGAACCGCATCCTGCGGGACTTTGCCGGCAATGAGAACAAGGCGGTCGTCAACGCCCTCGGCAGGCTCCTGCCGTCGAGCATCATCCCCCTGACGCTCAAGAAAGCGCAGCTGCCGCCGCATACGAAGGTGCATGATGTGACGCGGGAACAGCGCGCGGCGCTCGCGGAAGCGATCAAGCGGTTCGACGTGCCGGTCAGCGGTTTTCGCCCCGTGGAAGAAGCGATCGTCACCGCCGGCGGCGTCAGCGTTCGCCAGATCGACCCGAAAACGATGGCTTCGAAGCTCGTTCCCGGCGTCTTCTTTGCCGGCGAGGTCATCGATTACGACGGATACACCGGCGGCTTCAATCTGCAGGCCGCCTTCGCGACCGGCGTCCTGGCCGGTAATCACGTATAAAAGGAGTCTTTTCTATGATCAACATCGCCATCGACGGGCCCTCCGGCGCCGGCAAAAGTACGATCGCGCAGGCAGCCGCGAAGCGCCTGGGATACCTTTATGTGGACACCGGCGCGCTGTACCGCAGTCTGGGATTGCACGCGCTGCGCTGCGGCGCGGATCCCGGCAGCGCCGAGCAGGTCGTCCCGCTGCTGCCCGACGCGCATCTCACCATGCGTCACGTGGACGGCGAACAGCGCGTATTCCTCGGCGACGACGACGTTTCCGAGGCGATCCGCACCCCGGAGGCGTCCATGGCCTCCTCCGCGGTCTCCGCGATCCCCGCGGTGCGCGAATTCCTGCTGGACGTGCAGCGCGATCTCGCGAAAAAGAACAACGTCATCATGGACGGCCGCGACATCGGCACCGTCATCCTGCCTGACGCGACATATAAGATCTATCTGACCGCCTCGGATGAGGTCCGGGCAAAGCGCCGTATGCTGCAGCTGCAGGAAAAGGGCATCGAGCAGCCGTATGAAGAGGTGCTCGCCGACATCCGTCAGCGTGATTACAACGACACCCACCGCGAGGTCGCGCCGCTGCGCAAGGCCGACGACGCGATCGAAGTCTGTACGGACGATCTGACGCTGGAGGAATCCATTCAGGCCGTTCTGGATATTGTGTCGAAATGAAGCTGAATCTGGAACCGGACGCGCGGATCATCGTATCCCCGACAGCGGGCTTCTGCTTCGGCGTCAGCAAGGCCGTCTCGACGGTCGAATCGCTGCTCGACGCCGGCGAACGCGTCGCGACGCTGGGCCCGCTCATCCACAACCCGACCTATCTTCAGCAGATCGCCGCGCGCGGCGTCGTCATCGTCGACACACCCGATGCGGTGCCGAAAGACGCGCACCTCGTCGTGCGCGCACACGGCATCCCGCGGCAGGTAAAGCAGCAGCTCGACGAGAGCGGGATCGCCTACAGCGACATGACCTGCCCTTTCGTGCAGAAGATCCAGCGCATCGTCGCAGAGAATACCGGCGACGGCGCCGTGCTGCTCATCGCCGGCGACGAGACGCACCCGGAGGTCGTGGGCTTCCGCAGCTACGCGGGCGGCGCGAGTTTTGTGTTTTCCTCCTGCGAACAGATGGAGAAGATCCTGCGTGAAAATGACTTCCCGCCGGAAACGCCCTTCATTCTGGTGGGACAGACCACGTTCCATGAAAAAGAATTCGGAAAATGCAAAATTTCTGCAAAAAACCTCTGTACAAACCTGAAAATATTTGATACAATTTGCAATGCCACATCAAAAAGACAAAAAGATGCTTGCAATTTGTCAATGATGTGTGATATAGTAATAATAATCGGTGGAAAAATCAGTTCGAATACGCAGAAACTGCGCGCCGTTTGCGAGCCAAACGCGAGAACTTATCTCATCGAGACCGCTGAAGATCTTGCGGGCATCGACTTCAGCGGATGCAAAACCGTAGGTGTCACGGCGGGTGCGAGCACCCCCGTGTGCATTATAAAGGAGGTCGTTCAAATCATGTCCGAAAATGTCATCAATCCCGAAGAGGCTGTTGAAGCAGTCGAGCAGACCGCTGCCCCCGCCGAGGAGACGGTTGAAGCCGTCGCCGAGCCGGTCGCGGAAGAAGCTCCCGCTGCCCCCGCAGACGCAGATGCAGACGTCAGCTTTGTCGAAGGTCTGGAAGAGAGCCTGAAGGGTCTCAACTCCAACCAGTCCGTCGTGGGCACCGTTCTGCGCGTCGGCACGACCGAGATCCAGGTCGACATCGGCCGCAAGCAGGCCGGTTTCGTCCCCTTCGAAGAGTTCAGCGATGACCCCGGCATTGATCCTGCCAAGGAAGTCAAGGTCG
>ONWP01000177.1 GCA_900321595.1 uncultured Eubacteriales bacterium | reverse complement strand
GCGGTGAAGACGTCGACCAGCTTGAAGTGCTGGTGGATCATGCCGATACGCAGATCGAACGCGTCCCGCGGCGAACGGATGACGACCTCATTGCCGTTGACGTAGATGTGTCCCTCGTCGGGGAAATAGATCCCGGAGATCATGTTCATCAGCGTGGTCTTGCCGCTGCCGTTCTCGCCCAGCAGCGCCAGGATCTCGCCCTTGTAAACGGTCAGGTCGACGTTTTTATTGGCGACGACCTTGTCGCCGAAACGCTTTGTGATGTTGCGCAGCTCCAGCGCCGCGCGCTCCTCATTCAAGGCGGCTTCCATCAATGCGTATACCTCCTTCAAAGGATCTCTCGCCGGAGATCCGAAACGGTCTGCGGCATAGGCCGCGGATCGTTTCCGACGTCCGCCGAATTTCAAACAGGCGAGGTTTTTTAGGCCTCGCCTGCGATATGGTGCTTATGTTCAGCTCTGGGGCACGGTGATGCCGTCGATGATGATGTCGAAGTACGGAGCGGAACGCTTCTCGGACTCGTGGAAGTAACCGTCGTAGATGACCTCGGTGTCCTTCTCGAAGTTGGCGTCGGAATCGACGTCGGCCATGTAGCTGTCCAGCTTGGCGCCGTTCACGGTGAAGGTGGCGGTGTCAAACACGTGCAGCGTGCCGGCCTCAAGCTGAGCCTTGACTTCGTCAAGCTTGGCCTGCGTGCCCGCGGCGGCGACGGTCTCATTGAGCTCGGTCAGCTCAACGGAGCCGGTGGCGAAGGTGCCGGTCCAGTCGGCGTCAACGGTGGTGCCGTTCTTGGCGGCGTTGATGATCAGCTCGAAGTAAGGCTGCCAGTTGATCTTGGAGGAAATGATGTAGGTGTTGGGGCCGGCGGCCTTGGTGGAGCCGTTGTAGCTGACGTTGGGAACGCCCGCCTCTTCACAGGCCGTGGGAGCGCCCATGGAGTCGGCGTGCTGGCTGATGAGCGCGCAGCCGCCCTGGATCAGAGCCTTGGCGGCTTCCTTCTCAAGAGCCTCATCGTACCAGGAGTTGGTGTACTTCACTTCCATCGTCGCGCTGGCGCAGATGGAACGGGCGCCCAGGAAGAAGCTGGTGTAGCCGGAGATGACCTCGGCGTAGGGGAACGCGCCCACGTAGCCGATCTTGGCCTGCTCGGCAGTGATCTTGCCGGCGTCGATCATCTCGTTGAGCTTCATGCCGGCGGCGACGCCCGCAAGATAACGGCCCTCATAGATGGAGGCGAAAGCGTTGTGGAAGTTGGGCTGGTTGGCGGTGTGCGCGTTGGTGCCGGTGGCGTGATAGAACTGCACGTCCGTGAACTCCTTCGCAGCCTGCAGCATGAAGGACTCGTGGCCGAAGGAATCGGCGAAGATGACGTCGCAGCCCGCGTCGACGAGCTCGGCGGCGGCTTCGTAGCACTCGTTGCCCTCGGGGATGTTCGTCTTGAGCATGACCTGATCGTTGGTCAGACCGAGCGCGGCCTGGGCGGCCTTGGCGGCGTCGATGAAGTTCTTGTCATAGGTGGAGTTCTCGTCGTGCAGGAAGATGAAGCCGACCTTGAAGTCTGCGTCAGCCGCCTCGGAACCTGCCTCGGCGTTCGCGCCGGTCACATCAGCAGCCTTGCCGCTTGCGTCCTCGCTGCCACCCTTGCTGCCGCCGCAGGCGGCGAAAGCCACGATGACCATCACGAGCGCAAGCACGATGGAAATCAACTTGAGATGCTTTTTCATGTGTTTGTCCTCCAAATCATATTTTGCACGGTTTCCCGTGTCAATACCTTAATCTTCGTCCCGGAAGACGATCTGCCCGTCGTCGGACATCGACTCGATGACGGCGAGCGCCTTCACGTCGATCCCCGCGTCGCGCAGGAGCTTCTCCCCCGGCTGGAACGCCTTCTCGATGGCGATCGCCGCGCCGACCAGCTCGCAGCCGGCCTCGTCCAGGATCTTCTTGAGCCCCAGGACGGCCTGCCCGTTGGCAAGGAAGTCGTCGACGACCAGAACGCGTTCGCCGGGCTGCAGATACTTTCGGGAGACGGTGACGTTATAGGACGTACCCTTTGTAAAAGAAAAAACCTCAGCCGTTAAGACATCGTTGCCGACATTTTTGTGCCTGCCCTTTTTCGCAAAGACCAGCGGTACGTCAAACCGTTCCGCTACATAGCAGGCTATCGCGATACCCGATGCCTCGATCGTGAGGATTTTATCAATTTTTGTATTCTGAAAAGCGGCGTAAAAATCATCCGCCATCTGCCGCAGGAGACGCACGTCCACCTGATGATTCAGGAAGCTGTCTACCTTCAGGATCCCGCCGGGAAGCACGTCGCCGTCGGTCAGAATCCGTCTTTGCAAACTGTTCAAGACGATCACTCCTTTGACGCTTTCATTATATGCGGTCTGCCCCGATTTTTCAACGGGTTTCGACAGATTTTCCGTGTTTTCTATGTTTTCACCAAAAACGGCCCCGCGTTTTCTTTTTTTGTTTGCACGATTGACCGATGCGCGCGGGCGCTTTCGTCCAATGTTACAAAAGTTTGACAAAACAATTGTCAACTTGTGTATATTGACAACAGCGGCTTTTTACATTATAATGTTTTTAAGCAACGCGCTGCGGCGCAACCGCCGCGGGGAAGCGAGCTGAAATTGGCAGTTACTGCCGGGAAAGGATGACAAAAGAATGAAAATGTCGAAAAAAATTCTCAGCGTCGTGCTGTCCGTCGTTCTCGTTCTGGGCACGGTTGCTTTCGCGTTCGCGGCTGACAGAGACGTCAGCTCCATCGAAAACTACCTGTCCAATAACAACCTGGGCGTCGTCGCCGAGACACTCCTCACCGACCTGAACGACCGTAAGGAAGAGATCACCCCCACCGCGCTGGCGCTGGTTTTCCAGTTCGTCAACGACCTCAAGGAATCCTATCCGGATTACAAGGACGCCGAGACTGAGGATCTGGCCAAGGCGCTCATCGCCTATCTGGACAAGGTTCTGGC
>ONWP01000180.1 GCA_900321595.1 uncultured Eubacteriales bacterium | reverse complement strand
GCGCAGATGGCGGCGCACAATGTCCTGCACGGACGCGCTCACGAGGAAATACTGCTGCTTGAGCCGCAGGGAGCGTCCCTCGGGATGGTTGTCCGCCGGGTACAGCACCTTGCTGATGACCTCTGCCATGGCGGCCTGCTCCATCGCCTTGAGGTACCGTCCGTCGTTGAAGTCGACCATGTTCAGCCCGGGCGCCTTCGCGCTCCACAGCCGCAGGACGCTGATGCCCTTGCCGTCCTTGCCCGCCACGAACATATCGTAGGGCACGGCCTGGATCGGGGTGTAGTCCTTGAGCTCGACGTGGTGATACTGATTCTCCCAGGACTCCTCGACGCGGCCCTCGAGGCGCACCTCCACCTTGGACTCCTCGCGGGGAATCAGCCACACGTCGCCGCCGGGCAGCCACTCGTCGGGCAGCTCGACCTGCTGGCCGTCGACGATCTTCTGCCGGAAGATGCCGAACTCGTACAGGATGGAGTAGCCTCTGGCCGGGTATTCGCGCGTCGCAAGGCCGTCGAGGTAGCAGGCGGCGAGACGGCCGAGGCCGCCGTTGCCCAGACCCGCGTCGGGCTCGCAGTCGTAGAGCTTCTCCATATTGATGCCCATATCCGCCAGCGCGTCGGTGAAGGTCTGCTGCAGGCCCAGGTTGTACAGGTTGTTCCTGAGGCTGCGCCCCATGAGGAACTCCATGGACAGGTAGTTGATGCGCTTGGAGCCGGCCTTCGCGGCGCGCGCGGTGAATTCCGCGCGGCCCTTGGCCATCAGCTCGTTGAGGATCATGGCGACGGAGCGGTAGTACTGCTCGTACGTCGCGTTCTTCGGCGAAACGCCGAAAAAGTGGGACAGTTTATTTTCGACGGCCTGCTTGGCCTTCGCTTTGCTCATACTGTAATTCAAGTGATTGCCTCCAGACGTCCCGCGCGGGGACAGGAAATTCCCATATTTGCTGCGTGTATATTTTAATCAAAAACGCCGTCGGTTGCAAGATAAATCTTGCAAAAGTCACGGTTTCGTATTTTTGGGTTTTTATCAAAAATAGACAAACCGGGGCGCGTCCTTCCGCCGGAATTTACGGCGGCGGACCGCAAATCACGCGCGGGACGCCGTCCGCGGCGGCGCCGCGCTGTCCATTTTCAACAAACTTGCGCCCGGGCCGGAAAAACCGGCCGGGACGCCCCGGCCGGCCGATATCAGTCGCGTCTCAGGCCTCGTCGGTCTGATCGTAGTTGCCGTAGGGCGGATCGGCGATGGTCTCGGTGTCCGTCTCCGGCGCGGGGATCCCCTCCAGGAAGTTGTATTCCCGCACAGCGCCGCCCGGCGTCACGCGGAAGGTCTTGACCTCGCAGGCGCCGATCTCGAACCGGAACCCGAAGTCGAAGAGATCGCTCATGCAGCTCACGAGGGTGTTCGCCTTTCCTGCGGTCTCCCACAGGCGCAGGATCACGTCGCCGGAGCCGTCCTCGCAGTATTTGAGCGCGCTGACGAGCACGTTCCCGGCGCTCAGGCGCACGCCTTCGCCGCAGCCGGGCAGACTGCCCGGATGGTACCCCGTCTGTACGGCCTCCGGCGCGCACGCCAGGGTCGCGGCGCGCGCGTGCGCGTCTGACGGATCGAGCGCGCCCGCGTGGAAATACAGCGCGTAACGGAAGCGGTGCAGCCCCTCGTCGGTGAAATCGAAATCCGCCGCCGGACGGTCGGAATAGTGGTCGGCGAAGATGACGTTGCGCAGCAGCGTGACGCCCAGCGCCGTTCCGTCGCAGTCATAGGCGTACTTGCCGTCGTTGAGCACGCACAGGCCGACCCGGTCCGCGCCGGCCGTGACGGTCAGATCGCACCAGCCCTGCATCGGCTCCTCGTCCCCGCAGGGCGCGCGAAAGGCGGTTCCCATCGGGATCGCCGCGGCAGACGCCGGCGCCGCGCCGTCGAGGACGGAGACGGCTTTGAGCACCGTGAAGGGCTCCTGCCAGTTCGCCCGGCAGCGCACCTCCGGCGCGTTCTGCCCGGCCTCGAGGATATAGTCGCGCACGAGATAGGAATTGCCGCAGGTGTGCCTGACCCGGACGACCTGCCGCACGGGGCCGTTCTCCACGGGATACACGCCCGCGCAGGCCATGCGCCGCCGTTCGCCGTCGAACCGGAAGACGTTGTGTGCCCAGGTGTCCGTCCGGTCGTCCCGGACGACCGTCGGCGCGTCGATCTCGCCGGTCAGCGTTTTGCCGGACGCCTTGTCGGCGATCGCGCGGATGCAGCCGGTCTCATGGTCAAATTCCACCCGGATCCTGTCGTTTTCCAGGATCACCGGCGCGTCCGCCTTTTCGGGAAGCGCGTACCTGCCGTGATAGTCGTAAGCCGTGTCCGTGACGCGGTAGAGCCGGTAGCCCGCCGCCGGGATCTCGGCCTCGAAGATCGTGTCCGTATGGCTGTCGTTGGAGCGGCTCGACCGCACGAGCTGGAACGCGACGGCGTTCCCCGCGTCGTCCGTCACGGCGCTCGCCGCGTAACCGACCCGGACGGCCTTTTTCACCGGAACGCTCAGCGGATTGAAGACCACGACGGGTCTGGGGCTGCCGGTCGGCGCGCCCAGATGCCGTTCCCGGCGCGTGACCGTGTCGCCGATCCCGTCCG
>ONWP01000319.1 GCA_900321595.1 uncultured Eubacteriales bacterium | reverse complement strand
GTCGCCGCGTCGGGCGCTTCGACGGTCAGCATTACGTCGGCGCCGTCGCGCTCCCACTTCACGGCGACGCGGCCGCAGGGCGCGTCGTAATGCGCCTCGGCGCGGTCAAGCGCCTCGAGGAAATCCGGCGCGATATCGAAGTCGTCCGGCCCCTTGCCGCTTGGATTGACGCGGATGCCCGCCACGCGCTGGATGAACCAGCTCACGATGTCGCCGAAGAAGTGATGGTTGAGTGAATTCGGCCAGTCGTTGTCCTCGTCGGGCTTGAAATCCTCCGGCAGGCTGGTCCAGCCGCGGCGCACGAAGGCGCCGTAGGACGGGTGATCGTCCCGCGTGATCATCCGGTACGCCAGATCGCCGCAGCCGTGGTCGGAAAGGACGTGGAAGATCACCCGCAGGCCGAGCATGCCGACGTCGAGGTGATCGTCCCTGTCGTGAATGGTCTGCAGGAGCACGTCGAGGGCCTTCGTCTCTTCGCCCGGCTCGAAAACGCCGTAATACAGCGCCATGGCCTGCGTTGACTGGCACAGCGGCTGCGCTGTCATCCGGTGCAGGTCGATGTATTCGGCGCGGATGGCTTCGCGCAGCTCGCCGCAGAGCCGCCGGGCGAAATCGCGCCGCAGGGGCAGGCCGAGCGCGTCAAAGAGCTGCGCCGACTTCCACGCGATGTACATGCTGATCACGGAGCTGGTGTAGCGCGCCGGCGCGATCGGGTCTCCCGCGCCGCGATCCGGCTGTACCCAGTCGCCCAGGCCGAAGCCGATCAGCCCGTCCGCGTCGCGGTTTCGGTCGATATATGCGAGATAGCGCAGCATGCTGTCGGCGCTCTCGCTTGCGCCGCGCAGATCGCCGCGCAGCCGGAAGAGCTGCCAGCAGAGCTCGGTCAGCACGTTGTCCCAGGCGGGCCCGTTGCCCCATTCGAAGCCCCATCCGCCTGTCGGCACGATGCCGGGCAGCGCGCCGTTATCCGCCTGCGCCTTGCAGATGCCGCGCAGCCATTCGATGTAGCTTTCGTCCGGGGTCAGCGTCAGCGTCATGTGCTCCGCGGAGACCGCCGCGTCTCCCGTCCAGCCGTTCTTTTCCCGGTGCGGACAGTCCGTCGGGAAGTAGTAGAAATTCGCCAGATCGCTCACGCGCGTCATGCGGCCGAGGGCGTTCATCGTCTCGTCGGAGCAGGTGAAGCCGGCGCGCTCGCGCAGATCGGAGTTCGCGCGCAGACAGGTGAGCGTCTCCGGGCGGATCTGATCCTCCTCCAGCCCGAAAACGGCCGCCCAGCGGAATCCGAAATAGCAGAACGACGGGACGAAGACCTCATCCTGCGCGCCCTTGCAGATATAAAGCGCCGTCTGGCCGTAGCCCTCGGGGTAGAATGAGCCGGTGCCGACGTCGGAGGGCATCCCGGCCTGCGTCATCAGCTCGCAGAAGCGGATGCAGATCTGCTGCCCCGGCCGGCCGTTCACGCGCAGGCGCACGACGCCGGCCGAATTGATCCCGAAGTCGTAGATGACGCAGGGCTGTCCGTATTGGTTGAATTTGAATTCGGTGTCGAGCCGCATGTTGCTCCGGTTGCTGAAACGGTCGTCCATCACGCCGCGCCGGACCTCGACCGGGGCGATCTCCTCCCGGACGCGGATCGGATCGGCCTCGCACAGGCGGTATTCGCCGCGGGGCTGCTCCGATCGGGTCACGGGCTGCCAGTCCGCGTCGTCGAAGCCGGCGGTATTCCAGCCCTCGATCGCGCGACGCGCGTCGTAAAAGCAGCCGGAGCGCAGGTCGTCGAACAGGATCGGCGACTCGTGCCAGACGAATTCGCCGCCGATATCGGCGGTCTCCTCACTGCCGTCCGGGCGCGTCGTCGTCAGCAGACAGGCGAAGCGCACCGGCCCGCGAAACCGCGCGACGTCAAAATCCCACACGCGGCCGCCGGGCGCGTTCTGCATCCCGTTGCCCAGGATGAGACCGACCGCGAGTTTGCCGTCCGGCCCGACGCGGTCCGTCACGTCATACCGGTCGAAGTAGACCAGATCGTCCGGATTGGAGATGTAGGGCGCCAGCAGCCCCTTTGTGATCTGCTCGCCGCCGGCGTACAGCTCGTAGAAGCCGAGACCCGAGACCGTCAGCGCGTAGTGGTTTCCCGTCTGCAGCGTCAGCGTCCGGCGCAGGTACGGCGCGGGCACGTGCTTTTCATAGGTGTTGAAGTCGTTCCTCACCTGATAAAACGTAGCGTTGATGGTCATGTGTCAGTCTCCTTTTTCTCGAGTTGTTCGTTGATGCCGCCGTACGCGGCTATTTCGATGAGCTTTGCGATGTCCTCCGGCAGCGCCTTCGTATCGGAGGCGGCCCATTTGCGGATGACGGCGATGCTGCCGTTGACGATGAATGCGAAGAATAACTCCATCTGCGCGTCGCTCAAACGGAAGCCCTGCTCGCGCCAGCCGGACAGAACGACGCCCTTGCCCATATTGATAACGTTCTCCAGGAATTTCGCGTCGCCGTTTTCGCTGAGCAGCACTTCACAGAAGTCCATGCGCTCGTAGATGATGCGGCAGACGCCCACGAGCAGCTCCATCGTCTGATCCGGGGCAAACTTTCCGCTCAGGGAGTCGATGATCTGGTCGGCGAAATCCGCTTCGATCTCCTCGAGCACGTCCTTCACCGAGTAGTAGTGCGTGTAAAATGTGTTGCGGTTGATGTTCGCGCGGCGGCACAGCTCCGTAGGCGTGATCTTGTCCACAGGTTTTTCCCGCATCAGATCCAGCAGACTCTCGTGCAGGAACATTTTCGTGTACATGACGCGGCGATCCTGTTTTTTTGTTCCTTCCGGGTTCATACTTTTTCCTTTCTGTAAAACGTTTGTGACGTGTCTGTAACTATCGAACTCTTTTGCAAAAAAGTGTTATAATTGTGAACAAACCCGCAAGAATGTGTTCGATATATGACATGACAACAGGGTATCTGTTAAATAATGTTTCGATAGATAACGAACTGACTGTTGATTATTTAACAGCAATACCAGTATAATGAATTCAGTCGAAAATGTCAATCACACATCCGCATCAAGGAGGAAAAAGCATGCGTGAAAAATACAGCGTGATCACCGGCGGCACCGGTTACGTCGGTCTCGCACTCGTGAAATACCTTGTCGGCCGCGGCGAAAAGGTCCGGCTTTTACTTTTGGAGGATCATCCCTGTCTGGACGGCATCGACTGCGAAAAGGTCATCGGCAACGTCTGCAAGCCGGAGGATCTGGACGCGGCCTTTGCGGACGCGGAGACGGTCTATCACATCGCCGGCGTCGTGGACATCTCCGGCAAAAAGGAAAAGCTCATGTGGGACGTGAACGTCGGCGGGACAAAGAACGTCGTGGAAGCCTGCAAGCGGCAGGGCGTGAAGACGCTGATCTACGTGTCCAGCATCGACACCTATCCCGATAAATTCTGCGAGGGCGAGATCAGCGAGCGCAGCACCTACAGCGAAGTGGGTCTGGAGTCGCCCTATGCCATCACGAAGGCGCTGGCGACGCAGATCGTGCTGGACGCGAAGCACGACCTGAAGGTCTGCTGCGTGCAGCCCACAGGCGTGATCGGACCGGACGACTACATGGGCTCGAGCATTGGCGCCATGATCGACCTGTTCATCAAGGGCATGTTCCCGGTCTCCATGAATTTCGGCGCGTATAACTTCGTGGATGCCAGAGATATGGCGGTCGCCATGCGCAACGCCGTGGATATGGGCAAGAGCGGCGAATGCTACATCCTGGGCGGACACAAGGTCACCGTGGATGAGCTGATGGGCTACATGGCGGCGACGCTCGGCCGCAAGAAGCCGCAGATCAAGATCTCGAAGGCGCTGATCAAGCCCTTCGTGCCGGTCGTCTCCAAGGCGATGGATCTGGCGCATCTGCCGCCGATGCTCAACAGCTTCTCTCTGAGCAAGCTGGAGGAGAACTGCAATTTCTCGATCGAGAAGGCAAAGCGCGAGATCGGCTTCAACCCGAGACCCGTGGCCGAGACCATCCGCGACACCGTGCTGTGGCATAAGAAAAAACTGGAGGGAGACATCTGATGCGTTACGCTTTATTTACCGGAGCAACCGGCGATCTGGGCCGGTGCTGTATTGAAGAGATCTCGAGACTGGGCGACTGGACTGTCTTCGCCTGCGGGACGAATGAAAAGAAGCTGGCCGAGCTGGGCCGCATCAAAAACGTCATTCCCATCCGTATGGACGTGACAAGCGACGAAAGCGTCGAGGCCGCGTATCAGATCGTCCGCGAGAAGACGTTCACCCTGGGCGCTATCGTGAATTTTGCCGGGATCCACACGTTTACCTCCATGGTCGAGGGCGAATGCGTGCAGGAAATCGAAAAGATGCTGGAAGTCAACGTGATGGGCATGGTGCGCGTGAACAAGCGGTTTTTCGAGATGGTGCGCATCGGTCACGGCCGCATCATCAACTGCTCCAGTGAGAGCGGCTGGATGACGCCGCAGCCCTTCAACGGCCCCTACACCATGACGAAGTACGCGGTCGAAGCGTATAATGATTCGCTGCGCCGGGAGCTGATGTACGTCGGCGTGCCCGTGATCAAGCTGCAGCCCGGCTCCTTCAAGACGCAGCTGACGAACAAGATTTACCAGGACTTCGACGAGGCGATCGCGAAGACGAATTATTACAGCAAGATCCTGACCACCATGAAGCCCATGATGACCATGGAGCTGGGGCTCGATCACGATCCGAAAAAGCTCGCGAAAAAGGTCATCCTCGCCATGACCGCGAAGACGCCGCGCACGAAGTACAAGGTCTGCACCGGCAAGCTGCTCATGACGCTGGAGCTGCTGCCCGACAAGGTCGTGGACATCGCCTACAAGGCGATCGTGCGCTGAAAAACGGAAAAACACACGGAGGTCTGCCCGGCGCGGACCTCTTTTGCGGTTTCGC
Organism: uncultured Eubacteriales bacterium; assembly: GCA_900321595.1. Taxonomy (GTDB): domain Bacteria; phylum Bacillota; class Clostridia; order Oscillospirales; family Acutalibacteraceae; genus UBA1081. Next base: position 3,608 of record ONWP01000319.1, on the reverse strand, counting down.
GGCGGTTGACAGCCGCGGTTTCCCGTGTTAAAATCGAATTGTCAAAATTACAAAAAAAAGAGGGGATCCCATGGAACGCATCGCTGAACTTCTGCACCTTGCCTACCGGCAGTCGTGGGCGCTCGAGCAGGGCTTCGCTTCTCTCAGAAGCGTCTTCACCGCGCGGTCGCTCAAGGCCGCCTGCATGGCTGTTCTGTTCTTCTTCCAGTCGATCGGGTTCGCGCTCTTCGAGGTGCCGCTGCCGGCGCGCGGACAGGCGCTCGACCTCGGCGGCTATGAGCTGGTCTTCTGCGACGACTTCGACGGCGACGCGCTCGACGAGGACGCGTGGCGCTACCGCATCGAGGGCGCAAGACGCGACGGCATCGACTCGCGCGAGCAGGTCGCGGTGCGGGACGGGAACCTCGTCATCACCGCCGGATACCGCGAGGACGGCCCTTACGGCGCGGGCTGGTACACAGGCAACATCAGCCTGCGGCAGTGGTACACCCGCGGCTACTTCGAGATCCGCTGCAAATGCGTCGACAGCGATGACTTCTGGAGCGCCTTCTGGCTGCAGAGCGCGCATTCCTACGACCACGATATTTCCGCGGGCGGTCCCGGGGGCGCGGAGATCGACATTTTCGAGGCGATGAGCGCGGGGAAGCGCCTGAAGCTGATGCGAAACGCGGTCACCTCCACGATCCACTGCAACGGCAGCGACGACGACCCGGAGAAGATCGACTCGCGCAACCTCGGCACGTTCCGCGCGAACGACGTCTACAATGAGTTCAACACCTACGGGCTCGAGTGGACCGAGGACGAGTACATCTTCTACATCAACGGCGTCGAGACGACCCGGTCGAGCTTCGGCACAGGCGTGTCCGAGGTCCCCGAGGAGGTCATCGTCTCGCTGGAGAGCCCCGAGGAGATCCGCGAGGACAAGGGCTTCGCCACGCAGTACGTCATCGACTACGTGAAGATCTGGCAGAAGCGCTGACCGCGTGTTGACGGTGCCGGCGCGGCGTGATATAATGACAGACGGAGGCGATAGGCATGGCTGATTTCAACGCGATCCTGCAGGATCTGGTCGATCGCGATTATCCGTCGCTGCTGAAGCTGGCGAGACAGATGCGCCGAAATTGTACGGAGATCGTCGCGCGGTATTCCGATTCAGCGAAGGCGTCAAACGTGGTGCGGCAGTTCCTGTGCGCGATCCTGTTTGCCGACGGGAACGAGTCCGCGCGGGAACAGCGGTTTGTCGAGGAGGTGCTCCGCGACGATCAGCCGCAGCGCCCGCTGCACGCCGTCAAATACGACGTGATCGATATGCTTGACGCGCTGATCGATATGATGACGTCGGAGGAAAAAGCCTCTTTTATCGTGCTGGCCGCCGCCGTTTTCGCGTCGGATGAATCCATCCGCCCGGCGGAGATGTCAGTGCTCAAGAAATTGATCCAATAATAGAGTACACAAATCTAAAAGACTGCCGGCGCACGCACAGGCAGTCTTTTTTTGTAGCGCTGGATCAAATCACTTCGATCAGATATGGTTATTCTTCGCGTGCCGAATAGGAATGACAGACCGTTTGAATGTCAGTGCGGCCGACTCTGCTTCGCTGTCCACGGCGACGGGCGCCGTCCGCCGTTTTCGATTGATCGAACTGCAGCTGATAAAGGCGCATCCCATAGTGAACCTCAGTCATATTTGGATTACAACTGCTTAATCGCGCGATTTCGCTGTTCGCGGGCGATTGGGATCAATCCGCATCCGGCCGGCTGATTGTATAGCCGAGTTTCAGCATCAGTCGAATCGTTTCCAGCGCGGTCCGCCGGTCATACTCCTTTTCGCTTTCCGGCAGCTCGTCGTACGGAACCAGACAGGGCGTCTGTTTCTTCGCGTCGCTTCGGGTTTCTCCGTAGACCCAGCCCTGCTCGATTCTTCCGGCGCTCCAGACCTCGTGCGTGTTTTTTGCGAGCAGCTCCGTGAGTGCGGTCAGATCCGGAGACAGCGTGATGTCAGATGTGTCGATCGGATTCGGAACATACATGATATTCGACTCCTTTTTTGTTTGTCAATAATGAGTATATCAGATTTTCCGAGTAATGCAAGAGATCAAAAATGATTGCGTAAAATTTTCAACCGAAAGCGGAAAAATCTTTGCAAACCCCTTGATTTTTGCGCCGGGAATGTGTATAATGACCCTTGCGTGCGGAGTGAGATCTCCGCCGATCATATGGAGATGTCGCCTAGTCCGGTCGAGGGCGCACGATTGGAAATCGTGTAACGGTTAAAAGCTGTTCGAGAGTTCGAATCTCTCCATCTCCGCCACAGAAAAAGGACGCCATAGGCGTCCTTTTTCTGTGGCGGAGATTATGTTGGAGAGATTCGAAAAGGAAGGAGCAAGCGCAGCTTGCGGAAGAAAACAGTCCGGGGGACTGTTTTCGCCGACGTGTGCGTGCCGTCGCGCGCAGAAGCGCGGCGGGCGAATCTCGCGAGCGGCTTTTATACACTGAAACAGACGGAATAACGATTCGAAAAGGAGAGAGGTCGCTTCCTGTCTTTCACGACAAAGTTGATTTGCGTTGACGTATATGGTATATTGTTTGCATGCGAGAGGGAGATGTTGATATGAGAAAACGCATATTTGAGATCATAGAGACGGCGCAGGAAGATGACAGACTCAGCAACGTTTACGATGTTTTTATGATGGTCGTGATCGTCGCAAGTCTAGTCCCACTTGCCTTTAAAGGGGAGAACAGGGTCTTTTTTTGGATCGACAAGGTGTCTGTGATTCTTTTTATCATCGATTACCTGCTGCGGCTTTTTACCGCTGATCTGAAGCTCAACAAGAAAGCAGCGTCTTTCTTCATTTATCCGTTTACGCCGATGGCGATTATCGATCTGCTTTGCATCCTACCGTCGCTTAGCATCCTTAAAAGCGGATTCAGGATCCTCAAAATCTTTCGACTGTTTCGAACAATGCGGGTTTTTCGAGTTTTCAAAGCAATTCGTTATTCCAAAAGCATAAGACTTATCAAGGGTGTTTTCAAACAGCAGAAAAAACCGCTCATCACCGTCGGTGTTCTCGCGCTTGCATATGTGCTGATTTGCGCACTCGTCATCTTCAACGTAGAACCGGATTCTTTCCAAAATTTCTTCGATGCTTTTTACTGGGCGACTGTCTCATTGACGACGATGGGTTACGGCGACATCTATCCCGTCACTACGATTGGCAGAACAGTAACGATGCTTTCGTCCGTTTTCGGCATCGCGATTATTGCGCTTCCGTCTGGCATCATCGCCGCTGGTTTTATGGAGCAGTTGAACAACCGGACTGCCGATGTTGATGAACCGTCGGAGGAAAAGGGAGAAGATTATGTATGAAGCATGTCGATATGATCTTTCCGCAGTGCTGCGGCGGCTTTCCGGCTGCCGCGGGGACTAAAACACACGGAAAATGATGAAAAACGGGCTGATTTTAAAAATCACCCGGCGTACGGTGCAGTATTACGATACGCGGGGGATCCTCGCGTCGTCAGTGCTTACGGAGGGCGGCAGGCGGCTGTACTCGGACGACGAGCTGAAAGAGCTGAAGTCGATCTGCTTTTTTAAGAGAGCGCGGGTTT
>ONWP01000323.1 GCA_900321595.1 uncultured Eubacteriales bacterium | reverse complement strand
GAGGCCGGCATCGACACGGTCATCATGAACGGCGCCGACCCCACGGACATCTACAAGCTGGTGGACGGCCGGAGCATCGGCACCTATTTCAAAGGCAGAAAAACGGAGGACTGAACCATGGACACTTCCTATATTGACGCTCTGGGACAGCGCGCTGTCGCTGCGGAACGGATCCTCGCCCGGGCGGGCTCCCGCCTGAAGGACGCGGCGCTGCTTGAGAGCGCGAAGGCGCTGCGGGACAATACGGACGCGATCCTCGCGGCAAACGCGCGTGATCTCGACGCCGCGCGGGAAAACGGCATGAGCGAGGCCATGCAGGACCGTCTGCGGCTGGACGCGGCGCGCATCGAGGGCGTCGCCGCGGCGCTTGAGCAGATCGCCGCGCTGCCCGATCCCGTGGGACGGACGCTCTCCGGCTCGAAGCGCCCCAACGGTCTGGATATCACCCGCGTGAGCGTGCCGCTGGGCGTCATCGCGATCATCTACGAGGCCAGACCCAACGTCACCTGCGATGCGGCCGGGCTCTGCCTGAAATCCGGCAACGTCTGCGTCCTGCGCGGCGGCAAGGAGGCGATCCGCTCCAACCAGGCGCTTGTCAACGTGCTGCGCGGCGCGATCGAGCGCGCCGGTCTGCCGGCGGACTGCGTGCTTTTCGTGGACCGGACCGACCGCGAGACGGCGACGGCGCTGATGCAGGCCGTGAAGTATATCGACGTGCTGATCCCCCGCGGCGGCAAAGGCCTGATCAACGCGGTGGTGCAGAACGCCAAGGTGCCGACCATCCGCACCGGCGACGGCAACTGCCACGTCTACGTGGACGCGAAAGCGGATCCCGAAAAGGCGGCCGAGATCGTCTTCAACGCCAAGACCAGCCGCGTGAGCGTCTGCAACGCCTGCGAGACGCTGATCATCCACAGGGACGCGCTGGCGCTGCTGCCCGCCATCAAGGCGCGGCTCGACGAAAAGGGCGTGACGCTTTACGCCGACGAACGCGCGATCGGGTATCTGCCCGGCGCGGAGCCGGCGACCGAGGCCGACTGGGAGACCGAATATCTGGACTACAAGCTGGCCGTGAAGACCGTCGACTCGCTGGACGAGGCCGTCGACCACATCGAACGGTATTCCACCCGGCACAGCGAGAGCATCGTGACCGAGGACTACGCCGCGGCGCAGGCCTTCGTCGAGCGGGTCAACTCCGCCGCCGTGTACGTCAACGCGTCCACGCGCTTCACCGACGGCGGCGAATTCGGCTTCGGCGCGGAGATCGGCATCTCCACGCAGAAGCTCCACGCCAGAGGCCCCGTCGGTCTGCCGGAGCTGACCAGCTATAAGTACATCGTTCGCGGCGACGGACAGGTCAGGTGATCGCCGTGCGCAATGAGGAGAAAAAGAGCCGCAGGGCGGCCCGGCAGCGCGAACCGCGGGAAAAGGGCGCGCGTCTGGCGGCGCTGGTCGGCTTCATCACGGTCCTGTTCGCCCTCACGGGCATCGGACTGAGCCTGTACCTGGGCATCGGCTACATGCGTGAGCGCGCGGCCGCGCGAAACGACCAGACGGCGAAGTACAACGACCTGCTGACGCCCATCGCGGCGGTCGATCCCGATCCCTTCGACGAGATCACGGCGGCGGACAACGATCAGCTGCTCGACGCGGCGATCTGGGCGATCCTCAGCGAGGATTCCACGCCGGATACCTACGGCTACGAAAAGGGCTATCTGCTCATCCCGGAGGCCGACGTCATGTCCGCCTTCAGCGTGCTGTTCGGCCAGGAGGCCGCGGCGGATCTGACGCACGACACGGTGCAGGGCTATAACTACAAATTCCTCTACGACGCGGCGGCCGGCCGCTACAAGATCCCCATCACCTCCATCAAGCCGGTGTACACGCCGCAGGTGACCGAGGTCAAGCAGGACGGCGACAGCATCATCGTGACCGTGGGCTATCTGTCCAGCGAGAGCTGGGATACGGACGAGCAGGGCAACATGATCCGTCCCGAGCCGGAAAAGACCATGAAGGTGACGTTCAGCTCCATCTCCGGCAGCATGTGCATCTCATCGATCCGGCTGGTCTCCCGCACGGTGCCCGAGACCGTCGCGCCGCCCGCGACCACCGCTGCGCGCACGACCGCGCCGGCGCAGAACGAGCCGAAGTCCGAAGCGGTTTCCGAATCCGTCTCCGCGAGACGGTGACGACGGCGTCAGGAGCACAGAATGCGGTTCCCCGCGCGGGAGCCGCTTTTGCTTTTTTGAGAAAGAAAATTCACACATTGTTGATAAATGTTCATGCGGACGCGGTTGTATTGCGTTTTCTGAATTGATATATTGATTGTGAATAAAATCAGGAGGCGATCTGTATGCAAACCATTCTGTCCTACATCCTTACGATCATTCTGATGCTCACCACGGGCTTCGGCCTGTTCGGCGAAAAGTACGACGTGTACGAGAACATCCGCTACGGCGAGGCCGAGCGCGATCTCGTGACGATCTACGTGCCCGACAACGCGTACGACCGGGAATACAACGGCTGCATCCTGTTCATCCACGGCGGCTCCTGGACGGGCGGCGAAAAGGAGGATATGGCGCCCCACTGCAGGAAGTTCGCCATGAAGGGCTATATCACGGCGACCATGAGCTATTCGCTCCTGTCGAACGAGACCTTCGGCGAGGTGACCGCCTTCACCATGGTGGAAGAGATCGGGCAGTGCATACAGGCGATCCGGGACTTCGGCGAGGAGAAGGGACTCAACATCACGAAGATGGCCACGTCCGGCTATTCCGCGGGCGGCCACATCTCCATGCTGTACAGCTACACCCGCGCGGACGATTCGCCCGTGGAGCTGGCGTTCACCGCAAACCGCGTCGGACCGTCCGATATGACCCCCGCCGTCTGGGGCTCCTACGGGTTGGGTTCGCGTCTCGCGGGCGTGAAGATCACCGATGAGATGATCGAAAACGGCGAGGCCGACCGGGTCTGCGAGTCCGTGTCTCCTGTGTACTTCGTCGATGAGAACACGATCCCGTCGATCTTCTGCTATGCCGGGAACGACATGCTCGTCACCGAGGGCAACCGCGAATCCATGCTGCGCGTCTTCGGCGAGGTCTTCGGCGAGAACGGCAGCAACTACGAGTACATCTTCTACCCGGTCTCCAATCACGGCCTGCTGCTCGACCCGGTGAGCGAGTATAAGTACGATAAGGCCGTCCTGAAGTACTGCGATCAGTATTTCGGATACTGACGACGCCGGTCCGCGTCCGCTTCCCCCCGAAGCGGGCGTTTTTTTGTATTTTTTGACGGTTTTTCTTGCGTACGGGACAGGTTTTCGTTATAATTAACACAATGAACCATTGAATCAAGGAGGCGTGAAACCATGAAGCTGCTTAAAACGCTGCTCCCGGCGATGGCCGTGCTGCTGGTCGCGGTGATCGCGCTCGTGCCGACCCTGCTGTCGAACCGGCAGCTGCGCAAGGCGCTGGACGCGAAGAGCGCCGCGCCCGGGACTACAGCTGTCCCCGCAGAGAAGACGCCCGAGAATGGCGGCGTCCCGGCCGAAACGACGACGCGCGCCGCGCGGGAGAAGCTGATCGGACTGGGCGCCGAGAACCTGCACGTCTGGGCGGACGCGGACGGCAGGGCGTACCTGTCGATCAATGTCGATCCGGACTCGATGGACGCTTCGACGTGGGGCGTCAACGGCCTGAAGAAGCTATATGCCTCGTTCACCGACTGCAGCCCGCGCGGCTATCAGGATTACCTCGGCGGCACGACGCTGCGCGGCGTCGATCTGGGGCTGGAAAACGTCGAGGCTGTCTACTCTTATAACCTCGGCAACGGCAGGGAGCATCCGTTCTTCTTCGTCGACCGCGACGGGAACCTGTACATGCTGAGCACGCTGCAGATCTTTTCCTCCGGCGAGCTCGACCTGCGCCGGCTGGACGTTGAAAACGTGGCGACCGTGATGCCGGGCGACATGGACGGGGGAGGCTCGCCGTTCGCGGTGCTGCGCGACGGGACCGAGATCTGGATCTATGATCTGATGCATTAAAACGGGGGTGAAGGAAACGTTCATCGACCTTGTAAAAAAGAACCGCAGCTGGCGCGGCTATGACGAGAGCCGCCGGATCAGCCGGGAGGAGCTGCTGTCCTTCGCGGACTGCGCCCGGTTCGCGCCGTCGAGCGTGAACCGCCAGCCGTTCCGGTATTACCTGGCGTACAAACGGGAGCAGCTCGACCTGATCCAGCCGCTGACCGGCTGGGCGCGGGCGCTGCCGGAGAAAAATCTGCCGTACCCCGGCCACCGGCCGACGGCGTTCGTCGTCATCTGTCAGGACACGACG
>ONWP01000189.1 GCA_900321595.1 uncultured Eubacteriales bacterium | reverse complement strand
GGCGCTGTGGGAGGATTCGCCCCTGACGGTCTCCGGGCTCGGCAGACGGCTCCTGCTCGATTCCGGCACGCTTACACCGCTTCTGAAGCGTTTGGAAGAAAAAGGTTACGTGCAGCGGGAGCGCAGTGAAGAGGACGAACGGGAGTTGAACGTCAGCCTCACGGAAAAAGGGCTCGCGCTGCGCGACAAGGCCGTCAGCATTCCCGGACAGATGGCCGGGTGCGTCAATCTCACACCTGAAGACGCCGGGGATCTGTATCGGCTGCTTTACAAATTGATCAACAGTATTTCGGAGGAACAGGCATGACAGATATTCTGATCATCGGCGCGGGGCCGGCCGGGATCTCTGCCGCGCTGTACGCGGCGCGGGCAAACAAAACGGTTGAGGTGCTGTGTCACGGCGACGCCGAAGTTGAAAAGGCGGTAAAAATCGACAACTACTACGGGTTCCCGGGCGGGATCACCGGAACAGAGCTTTATCGGAACGGGATCGCGCAGGCGAAAGCGCTTGGCGTAACCGTCACGGAAGCGGAGGCGCTCGGCGCTGAGATCAGCATGGACATGACGTATCTTGTCAAGGCTTCCGACGGCGTGCATGAGGCCAGGTCTCTGATCATTGCGTCCGGCAGCAAGAAGCTTCGTCCCAACGTGAAGGGCGTCGACACCTACGAGGGCAAGGGGATCAGCTACTGCGCGGTCTGCGACGGATTTTTCTACAGAAAAAAACGCGTCGCGGTCGTGGGGAACGGGCCCTATGCCGTCAGCGAGGCCGGCGTGCTTCGCGATATCGCGGACAGCGTGACGATCCTGACAAACGGCCAGCCCGCGCCGGAGACCGATCTGCCGACGGACACCCGGAAGATCGCCGCGTTTACCGGGGAGCTGAGGGCGAACGCGGTCGTCTTTGACGACGGAGATGAATGCGCGGTGGACGGGATCTTCATCGCGCTCGGAGAAGCCGGCGGCGCAGATTTCGCGAAAAAGCTCGGCGCTGTGATCGACGGCGACAAGCTTGTCGTGGACGAAAACATGGCGACGAATCTGCCGGGACTTTACGCCTGCGGCAATGTGACAGGCGGCCTGCTGCAGGTCTGCAAGGCGGTACACGAGGGCGCTGTCGCAGGTCTCGCGGCTGTAAAATACGTAAAATCACTGGGTTGAGAGAATAAAAAAAGGCTGAGGGCATGCGTTGTGTGCCTTCAGCCTTATTCTATCCTGCTTTTCAGATCGCGCCGGAGAGTCCGTCCAGATAGGCGCAGCCCTCCAGCGTGGAGTTCATGGCCGTCTCCGCCCAGTTGTCGTCCTGCTCATAGATCGCGTAGGCCGCGCCGACGCGTTCGCCTGTTTCATAGCAGGCTTTCAGATCCATCAGGCCGTTTCCGGCTTCGCAGAACCGCCGTTTCCCGTCCGCGTCCAGCAGATAATCCTTGAAGTGGATGACGGCGATCCGTCCCTTCATCGCCTGCAGATATTCGGTGGGGGAGCAGCCGCCGAGCTGGATCCAGCATACGTCCGGGATGAAGAAGAGCTCATCGGAAGCGAATTCGCTGAGCATCCGGTCAAGATTGGACTTGGCGCAGGTGTCTGTTCGCAGATCGAAGTCGTGGTTGTGGTAGCAGAGCGTCACATCGTGTTTCGCGAGGTTCTTCGCGGCCGTATGCAGATCCCGCAGAAAAGCGTCCTGCCCGTCGTTTGTCTTTTCGTACTCGCCCGGCATCGCGCCGAGGCCGACGAACCGGCAGCCGATCTGCTTGTGCTCCAGCGCGACGCGCTCCGGCTCTTCCATGATCGCTTTAAAAGGCGTATGGGTGACAGGAACGGTCAGGTCAAGCGATTTGATGACGTCTGCGATCCCGGGAATGCCGTAAGCGCCGATCGCGCTGATCTGCACGACGTCGACCCGGCTTTTTTTGAGCACGGAGAGCGTCGCCGCGGCGTCAGCCTGCTGCGCGCAGCGATCCCGAAGATTGAACAAAGTGATTCCGTTTTTCATGTATATCCCTCTTCAGCTGATGGTATTTGCCTGTTTTTTGAACATGGAGCCGAACAGCGTTCTGAAAAAGTCCCGCATGATCCCGAAGAGATTGCGAATGCGGGCGAAGAACGTTTCGCCGCGTTCCACGGGTTCATAGCGTTCATAGTTGTTTTCCGCGGTGAGCGGGACGTAAACCTGTGTTTCCCGATCCAGGATCATGAACTGCGGATACAGCTCGCTGTCCCAAACAGTCGGCTGCGCGTCCCGAGACAGAAGCCAGTCCGTAAAGGCGAATTCATCTGATACATGCTCCGAGTGATTGCGGCCCTTGAGGAACCAGGTGTACTCCGGGAACGCGCAGGTGGACGCGTCGATCTGTCCGTCGGCGCTCAGATGGTCGTGCCCGTCGTCCACGGCCTGCGTGTAATCCTCGCCGAGCGTTTCTCCGATCACGCTGCAGGTCGCGCCCAGCGATTCCCGATACGTATCGATGACGCTGTCGCCGATGTTGGTCTGGTGGTCGCAGACCGGCGGGATCATGCTGCCGTACTTCGCGATGATGGAGAACTGCACGCCCTTGTCGAGCGCGTCGCTGAGGATCTGCACGTTCTGTCCCTGGATCTGTTCATGATAGAAGTCCAGCTTCGCTACATATTCATCCGTCACGAATTCGCCGGGTACGATGAGCATTTCCTTCGCGCGGTCATACAGCTCGTAGGGCACCAGCGACCAGAAGCCGGGGATCCGGCTGAAAACGCGGCGGAACGCCTTTTCGTAGAGCTGGTCGGAGGCGCCGGCGACGATTTTGTTCGCAAGCTCCGTGACCCGGTCAACGACGCCGATCTGGTAGAGCGATTTGATGACGGCGTCGAGCAGCGCCATGCCCATATTCTCGCCGACCATCGTGCTCAGATATGTGACAAGCGCTTTGCTGTCGAAGGTGATATCGCCGACGAAGGGTTCGCCGGTGGTCGTAACGCCGTTGAACGCGCCCGCGTCAAGTACGACGTGCCGCAGATATTCGCAGTCGTAGACCTTCATATACGTCAACAGCACGCAGGTCCCCATGCTGAAGGATACGACGTCGACCTGCTCCGCGCCGGTCTGATCCAAAATGTACTCGACGAAGTCATGGAAATCCGCGGCGATCGTCTGCATGTCGAGCCGCCAGTCGTAGGTGTAGTGGATATAATGCGTGTCAAAGGCGATGGTGCCGGTCTTGCCGCCCTCCGACATAATCGTGTCGATCTCTTCCTTTGTCGGATAGGAGAAATCCGCGACTGTCGGGTAAAGCGGCTGTCCGTTCTCATCCATCGCGATGGGTTCAAAGATCTTGATGACCGCGTCGCTCACCGGGTCGGTCATGGCGTCGAAATCGCCTTTGATCAGCGAGCTGACGGTCGGCAGCAGATTGCCCTTGAGCGCGCCGACGATCGTATCGAAGGTCGGCGGATAGACGACTTCGCCGGTGGTTGAATCGAGCGTCGCGCTGGAGTTGATGCCGTCCAGGAAGATCTTCGGCACGACGGCTTCATTCTCCGCGAAGGACAGGAACCCTGCGCAGGGCAGCAGGAGGCTGACGCACAGCAGGACGCTCAAAAACCGTATCAGGGGTCGTTTCATAAAGTCCAACACCTCTTTCGTTTTTCAGGAAATATCATAGCACAAGCGGATCCCTCTTGCAAGCGGAATTCGGCTGAATGAAAAGAGAAAATCCGAGGCGGCGGACTTGCATTCAATTGACGCTTGTGCTATAATAAACTGAAATAAGTGTTGGAGGATCGTTTTCAATGGAGAAAAGACCTTATTATATCACGACCGCGATCGCGTACACATCCCGCAAGCCGCACATCGGCAATTCTTATGAGATCGTGCTGACAGACGCCATCGCCCGCTTCCGCAGACAGCAGGGCTACGACGTGTTTTTCCTGACCGGGACCGACGAGCACGGACAGAAGATCGAGGATTACGCGAAGGACGCGGGCGTTTCCCCGAAGGAGTATGTGGATAAAGTCTCCGGGCAGATCCGGGACATTTGCGATATGCTCAACACGACGTACGACAAGTTCATTCGCACGACAGACGGTTACCATGAACGCGCGGTGAGCCGGATCTTCCGCAAGCTTTACGAGAAGGGCGACATTTATAAAAGCGAGTACGAGGGGCTTTACTGCACGCCGTGCGAGTCCTTCTGGACACAGAGCCAGCTGGTGAACGGCTGCTGTCCCGACTGCGGCGGACCGGTCAAGCCCGCGAAGGAGGAAGCCTACTTCTTCAAACTGAGCAAATATCAGAAGCAGCTTGAGGAGCACATCGAATCCCATCCGGATTTCATCTATCCCGAATCCCGCAAGCGCGAGATGCTCAACAACTTCATCAAACCCGGTCTGCAGGATCTCTGCGTGTCCCGGTCGAGCTTTAAGTGGGGCATTCCGGTCGATTTCGATGACAAGCATGTGATCTACGTATGGATCGACGCGCTGTCCAACTATATCACCGCGCTGGGTTATGATCCCTATGACGAGCCGGGCGCGCTCTATAAAAAGTACTGGCCCGCGGACGTGCATATTATCGGCAAGGACATCATTCGATTCCATACGATCTACTGGCCGATCATGCTCATGGCGCTGGGCGAGCCGCTGCCCAAGCAGGTCTACGGCCATCCGTGGCTGCTCTTCGGCGATGGTAAAATGAGCAAATCCAAGGGCAATGTCATCTATGCGGAGGATCTGGTCAAGCGTTTCGGCGTAGACGCGGTGCGGTACTATCTGCTTTCCGAGATGCCGCACGCCCAGGACGGCTCCATCAGCTACGACACGATGATCGAGCGGTATAACTCCGATCTGGCGAACACCTTCGGCAATCTTGTCAACCGCACCGTCGCCATGGTCAACAAGTACTTTGACGGCGAGCTGATCTGCAATACGGCGGCGGAACCGATCGACGCCGAATTCAAGCAGGAGATCCTTTCGTCACTGCCGAAGGTCGAAGCCGCGTTTGACGGTTTTAAGATCGCGGACGCCGCGGACGCGATCCTCAGCGCGGCGAAGCGCAGCAATAAATACATCGACGAGACGACCCCCTGGACGCTTGCGAAGGACGAGACAAAGCGCGACAGGCTCGCGACGGTTCTGTACAACCTTGTTGAGGCGATCCGCATGATCGCGGTAGAGCTGCGGCCCTTTATGCCCGAGACCAGCGAAAAGATCCTGCAGCAGATCAACTGCGATATCGACGGCTATGATACGCTTGCGACCTTTGGCGCGATCCCCGTCGGCAGCCGCGTGGGCACGCCCGAGCCGCTGTTCGCGCGGATCGACGCCGAAGCGCTTCTGGCGGAGCTGGAAGCCGAGATGGCGGCCAGCACACAGTCGAGCGCGCTGGCGGAAGAGATCCATTCTGTTGAAAAAGTCGATATCGACGCGTTCGGCAAACTGGATCTGCGGGTCGGACTTGTGAAGGACTGCAAGCCCGTCAAAAAGGCGAAGAAGCTTCTGCAGTTTACGCTGGACGACGGCACCGGCGCGGATCGGACGATCGTGTCCGGGATCGCGAAATGGTATAAGCCCGACGAGCTGCTCGGCAAAAAGGTTTTGTTCGTATCAAATCTCAAACCGGTGACGCTTTGCGGCGTCGAAAGTCACGGCATGATCCTGTCAACAGAGGATCCGGACGGGACGGTTCGGCTCGTATTCGCGCCGGACGCGGCGAACGGCGCAAAGCTTAAATGACCGGACGCGTTTTCGATTCTCACGCGCATTACGACGACCGCGCGTTCGATGCGGATCGGGAAAGCCTGCTGAAAACGCTTCCCGAGCGGGATGTTTACCGCGTCGTGAACTGCGGGACGGACGTCAGAACGAGCGAGACGGCGCTTGCGTTAGCCGAACGCTTCGATTATATCTACGCCGCCTGCGGCATCCATCCGGAAGAGGTCGAGGAGGCAGACGAGGCGGATCTTGACAGGATCGAGGCGATGCTGTCGCATCCGCGCTGCGTGGCCGTCGGGGAGATCGGACTTGACTATCACTGGAATACGCCGAAGGAGCTGCAGTACCGCTTCTTTGAGGCGCAGCTGGAAATGGCGAACCGCCGCGATATGCCGGTCATCGTGCATGACCGGGAGGCGCACGGCGATGTGATGGCGTATATGCGCAGATTCCGCCCGAAAGGCGTTCTGCACTGTTTCTCCGGCAGCGTTGAAACGGCGAAGGAAGCGACGGCGATCGGATTGTATCTCGGATTCGGCGGAAGCGTTACGTTTAAAAACGCAGTGAAGCCCGTCGAGGTCGCCGCGTGGTGCCCGGCTGACCGGCTTCTGCTGGAAACCGACTGCCCCTATATGGCGCCTGTGCCCATGCGCGGAAAGCGCAATGAATCAGATTATATCCTGTTTGTCGCCGAGCGGATCGCGCAGATCCGGGGCGCGACGACAGATGAGATCCTGCGGCTGTCGCGGGAAAACGCGGATCGGCTTTTCGGCCTTGCGTAAGGAATGACTTTCAGCGAATGGTGATGATATACAATCAATCAGAAAGTGGAGCGATATGAAAAAGTTTTATCCCGGCTCCGCGCCGGAATTGGAACGATACGCGCAGGTTTGTCTGCGCGACAATATCATTGACAAGGAACTGTACGGGCAGTACCGCGTGAATCGCGGGCTGCGGGATATCACGGGGAAAGGCGTTCTCACGGGGCTGACTGAGATCAGTGAGATCAAGGCCAAAGAGACCGTGAACGGCGAGGACGTCCCGTGCCCGGGACAGTTGTACTACCGCGGGTATGCCATCGAGGACGTCGCGGCCGGCGCCATGCAGCGCGAGCATCACGGCTACGAGGAGACCGTGTTCCTGCTGCTGTTCGGACACCTGCCGAACCGCAGGGAGTTTGAGGATTTCAAACAGGTATTATCCAAGTATCGCGAATTGCCGAGCTCATTCGTGCGCGATTTTATCATGAAAGCGCCGAGCCCGGATATCATGAACGGCCTTGCGAGAAGCGTTCTGGCGCTTTACTCCTACGACGAGTGTCCGGACGACACGGACGTGCCGAATGTTTTGCGTCAGTGTCTGCGCCTGATCAGCTTGTTTCCGCAGCTGGCTGTATACGGATATCAGGCGTTCAGCTACTATATTCAGGGCAACGGCAGCTTTTTTATCCATGAACCGATCTCGGAAAAATCCAGCGCGGAAAATATTCTCTATATGCTGCGGCTCGACGGCAGCTATTCAGAGCTGGAAGCGCGGATCCTGGATCTGTGCCTGATCTTGCACGCGGAGCATGGCGGCGGCAACAATTCCACATTTACGACGCACGTCGTCACGTCCTCCGGCACGGATACCTACAGCGCGGTCGCGGCCGCTTTGGGTTCGCTCAAGGGGCCGAAGCACGGCGGCGCGAATATCAAGGTGCGGGATATGTTCCTTGATATCGAGGCGCACGTGAAAGACTGGGATGACGATGAGGAGATCGGCGCGTATATTGATAAGCT
Organism: uncultured Eubacteriales bacterium; assembly: GCA_900321595.1. Lineage (GTDB taxonomy): Bacteria > Bacillota > Clostridia > Oscillospirales > Acutalibacteraceae > UBA1081. The sequence continues at coordinate 960 of ONWP01000189.1, read as the reverse complement.
GCTCTCGAAAGAGGCGTTCGATCACAGCGGACTTGTCTACGGGATCGGGCACGCTGTCTACTCCGTAAGCGATCCCAGAGCGGAGCTGCTGCGGCATCAGGTCGGCGAGCTGGCAAAGCAGAAAAACCGGATGGATGAATTCGGGTTGTTTTCCGCGGTCGCCAGACTTGCGCCCGAGCGCATCGCCGGTTCCCGGAAAATGTATAAGGGCGTCAGCCCGAACGTGGATTTCTGGTCGGGATTCGTCTATGATATGCTCGGGATCCCGGAGAGTCTCTATACGCCGCTGTTTGCGGTCTCCCGGATCGCCGGATGGAGCGCGCACCGCGTCGAGGAGATCATTAACGGAAACAAGATCATCCGTCCGGCCTACATGAACGTGCGGGCGCGGCGGGTTTATGAAAAAATGGAAGACAGACGCTGAGTCTGAAAGGTGTGAGTCTGTTGTCGAAGAAATCGTTTTCGATTTTGATGGCAGTTATTTGTCTTGTATGCAGTATCTTGATCGCGCAGGCGGAGGACGCGTCGGAGTCTGACAGCTCTGTTCCCGCGAACAGCAGCGCCACGCCCGCTGTCACAACGACCGCCCCGCCGACCACGGCGGCGACCGAACCGGCGGCATCGACCACCGCGCCGCCTGCTCCGCTCGAAGGAGACGCAAATGGCGACGGGAGAATCACAGCCGGCGACGCCCGGTTGATCCTGCGGCACAGCGCGTATCTGATCCGGCTGGAGCTGCCGATCGAGCTGCTGGATATCGATAAGAACGGCCGAGTCAGCGCTGCGGACGCACGTATCGTGCTGCGCCGAAGCGCCAGACTGCCTGACCGCGACGAAACGACGACGAAGCGGCGGGAACCGACGACTGTGACGACAACGGCGCAGGCGGGCGTCCAGCCGATCAAGGTCGCGTATCCGTCGGACGACGCTTCCTGGTCGATGATCCTGCTGAATACGAAG
>ONWP01000190.1 GCA_900321595.1 uncultured Eubacteriales bacterium | reverse complement strand
CGCGGACGAGGTCCATTATGAAGAATATCAGATGGCGCCGCGGGCGTTTCTCGGCTTCACGAAGGTGGTGAGCACAGGCATTGTCGGCGCGATCACAGCGGCCGGCGTCGTCAAGAAGTTTACCAAAGCCAAGGAATATGTACCGCACGCGATCGTCGGCGCGGCAACGATCGGCGGCTTGTCCGTGACAGGGCTCGAGTTCCTTTTGTATAAACGTTTTACTGACGGACTGTACAAAAAAGCGACCGGACACAACCTGATCGCCACGCGGAAAGCGACGGAGGAAACCAGAAAACGCATCATCATCGGCGGACATATCGATTCCGAATACGAATGGCGGCACACCTATTACGGCGGCGGCAAACTGATGGGGCCGCTGATGGGCAGCACGATCGTGACCAGTATCGCGACTGCCGCGGTCTCGTCAATCAACGCGGTTGCCTCCGCTGCGAAGATTGACAACAGCTTTACGCGCGTGCTCAAAAAAGCGGCGCTTCCGCTCTACCTCTTTGAAATCCCGAATATGGCAACGCTGTTCGCGTTCATCAATCACAAGGTCCTGTCGCCCGGCGCGAACGACAACCTGACAGGTACGATGGCTGCGGTCAGCGCGCTGAAAATGCTCGATGAGGCCGGCGTCCGGTTTAAGTATACCGACGTCGTCTGCCACATCAACGACGGCGAAGAGGCCGGACTGCGCGGCGTGAAGCAGTACGCGAAGGACCACCGCGACGAATTCGTCAACAGCGACGTGGAAACTCACGTACTTTGCGTCGATACGCTGAAGGATCTCCCCTATCTGAACGTCTACAACCGCGACATGACCGGCACCGTCAGGCATGACAAAAAGTTCTCGCAGCTTGTAATGGACGCCGCGATCGAAGCCGGACACAACGATCTGCAGTTCGCGAATGTTTTCTTCGGCTCGTCCGACGCAGCCGCGTTTACGCAGGAAGGCGTTTCCGCGACATGTCTGGCGGCAATGGATCCCACGCCGGCATATTACTATCACAACCGTCTTGACAACTACGATACGCTCGACCCGGAAGCGATCGAAGTCGGTTACGACATTGTGTTGAGTACGATCCTGAAATTTGCAGACGAAGACGATTAAAGCAACTCACGGCCGCTGCAGCAGCTTCTGCGGCGGCCTTTTTCTTTCTCTTTAAATAATTATTTAAATTATAGCACTTATTTCTATTTGCGAACTATAAAACGCTAGTCTTGTCGTATACTTTAGCGTGATAAAGTGAAAGGAGCGATAATGGCGTGACTGATCTTGACCTCTCCTTCCTGGGCAGACAGGAACAATATATTCTCCGGCTGCGCGGATTATACGAGAGGAGCGGCTACCGCCGGTATGAACCGCTTCGTTTTGAATCATACGACTTTTATGCCGGGAACCGTGACTTCCTCGTCGGAAGCAGTATCCTGAATTTTACCGATCTGAACGGAAAGCTGATGGCGCTTCGACCCGACGTGACACTGAGCATCGTCAAAGAAGTTAAGCCTGACAGCGATCTCGCCAGACTGTATTACCATGAAAACGTGTACCGCGAGGCACACGGCGCGAAAGAGTTTCGCCAGCTGTCTCAGATCGGGATCGAAGTGATCGGGCCGAACGATCAGATCGATCAGAAAGAAATCCTGCGGCTTGCTTCAGACAGCCTTTCGATGACCGGCGCGAGGTGCGCGCTGCTCATTTCACACATGGGGTTTATCACCGGGCTTCTTGATGAAGTGACACACGACCGCAAGGAGCGCGCGCATCTGCTGCGGCTGATCGGCGACAAGAATCTCCATGAGCTGAAACGGATCACAGACGCCATGGCGCTGCCGTCGCAGACCGTCGGGGCGATCGAATACGCCGCTTCATCGCAGATGGATTTTGACGCCGGCGCGTTGTTCGATCACAGTCTGAACGACAAGATGAAAACGGCCGCGCAGGAGCTTTCGGCGATTTTGCAGGACGGGATCTCCGGCGTGCGCTGCGACCTGTCCGTCACCGACGATCCCGGATACTACAACGGCGTCGTCATGCGCGGTTACGTTGACGGCGTACCGCGCCCCGTACTGTCCGGCGGGCGCTATGATATGCTCATGAAACGGATGAAAAAAGAACCGCTTTGCGGCTTCGGTTTTGCCGTGTATCTCAATGAACTGGAACGGCTGATGAGACAGGAGGAGAACAGATGATCAATATCGCGCTGCCAAAAGGCCGTCTCGGCGATCATGTGTTCAACATTCTTTCAAAGGGCGGATACGATTGCCGGGAAATGCATGACGCCAATCGTCAGCTGATCTTCACCAGCGAAGAAAACGGCATCAGCTATTTCCTCGTAAAGCCATCCGATGTGGATATCTACGTTGCGCACGGCGCCGCGGATATCGGGATCGTCGGCAAAGACATCCTGCTTGAACACGATCCGGACGTATACGAGCTGTTGGATCTCGGCATCGGAAAGTGCCAGATGTGCGTCGCCGCACGAAAGGGGTTTCAGGACGATCCGTCTCTTCCCCTTCGCGTCGCGACGAAATTTACAAATATCGCGAAAGCGCATTTTGACGATTTAAACCGGCAGATCGAGATCATCCGGCTGAACGGCTCGATCGAGCTCGCGCCTCTGTTGGGGCTGTCCGACGTGATCGTCGACATCGTGGAAACGGGCACGACGCTGCGTGAAAACGGGCTGGAAGTCATATCCCGATTTCTGCCCATCAGCGCCCGGCTTATCGCAAACAAAGCAAGCTACAGCTTCCGCAGCGCGGAGATCGATCAGCTGGTTCGGAAGCTTTCGGAGGGAATTCAGGCATGATTCGTATTATCGATACTTCAAAAGTCAAGGATTTTACCGTCTTTCTGCGGGACGATGAGAATAAAAACGCGGAGATCGAAACCATCGTTGAACAGATCCTTCAGCATGTCAAAAAAGACGGAGACGCGGCTTTAAAAGATTACGCCCGGCAGTTCGACCATGTGGAGCTTGATCAGCTGCAGGTCTCCGACGCCGAGCTTGAAGAAGCCTGGAACAGCGTCGACGACTACTTCAAGGAGACGCTTCGACAGGCCAGAGAGAATATCGCAGATTTCCATCGACTGCAAAAGCCGACAGACGCTGTTCTGACAAAACCGGACGGAATTGTCCTGGGACAGCGATTCATCCCGGTCGACCGCGCCGGCGTCTACGTTCCGGGCGGCACCGCGGCATATCCCAGCACCGTTCTGATGGACGTGATCCCGGCGGTGATCGCCGGCGTTCCCGAGATCATCATGGTCACGCCCCCCGGCAAAGACGGCAAAGTCAATCCGCACATCCTGACCGCGGCGAAAATTGCCGGTGTGACAAAGATCTTCAAGATCGGCGGCGCGCAGGCGATCGGCGCCCTCGCGTACGGCACAGAAAGCGTACCGAAGGTCGATGTGATCGTCGGTCCGGGCAACATCTATGTTGCAACCGCGAAACGGATGGTTTACGGCAAAGTCAATATCGATATGATCGCAGGTCCCAGCGAGATCCTTGTGATCGCATCGCCGGACTGCGATCCCAGATATACAGCGGCCGATCTGCTCAGTCAAGCGGAGCATGACAAGCTCGCAAGCGCGGTGCTGATCACGACAGAGCTTTCCTTCGCGGAAGCGGTCGCCGCGGAAACAGAACGGCAGCTGAAGCTGCTCCCGCGGGAGGAAATCGCGCGAACATCGATCGAGTCAAACGGAAAGATCTTCGTCGTCGAAAGCCTGGAGCAGGCAGTCGAGCTGAGCAACGCGATCGCGCCGGAGCATTTGGAATTGAGCGTGGACGACCCGTTCGGTCTTTTGCCGAAGGTCAGGCATGCCGGCTCCGTGTTCCTCGGGAAACATGTCCCCGAAGCGCTCGGCGATTATTTCGCCGGACCGAATCACACGCTTCCGACCAGCGGGACGGCCCGGTTCTCTTCTCCGTTAGGGGTCGACAGCTTCATCAAACGTTCTTCTTTTATTTACTATACGAAGGAAGCGCTCGCCGCGTCGCACGAACGGATCGAGGATTTCGCGCACAGAGAGGGCTTGGACGGGCACGCCAACAGCATCGCCGTTCGCTTCGAGGACGCCGATCATGAGTAAATACCTTTCAGAAAGACTGCAGGCGATCGTGCCCTATACGCCGGGCGAACAGCCGAAGATCGACGGGCTCACCAAGCTCAACACAAACGAGAGTCCGTTCCCGCCTTCCCCAGCCGTGATTCGCGCGCTGAACAGCGACGAGGTCGGCAGGCTGAATCTCTACAGCGATCCGACGTCATCCGCTTTGGTTGACGCGATCGCGAACCGGCTCGGCGTCTCTGAAACGAATATCCTGCCCGGGAACGGTTCGGATGAGATCCTCGCGTTTTGTTTCCAGGCGTTCTGCGACGAAGCGCATCAGCCCGCGTTCGCGGATATCACGTACGGTTTTTATCCGGTTTTCTGCGAGCTTTTCGGGCTGACACCTCGGATCGTACCACTTCGGGATGATCTCACCATAGAGCCGGCGGATTACGCCGCGCACGCAGGTCCGATCTTTATCGCAAATCCAAACGCGCCGACCGGGATCGCGCTGGAGCTGCCGCAAATCGAAGCATTGCTGCAGCTTGACCGCATCGTGGTCGTTGACGAAGCTTACGTCGATTTCGGCGCCGCGACGGCCGTCACGCTTCTGCCGAAATACGACAATCTGATCGTTGTCAGAACCTTTTCAAAATCACGCAATCTCGCCGGCGCCAGACTCGGCTTCGCCGTCGCGAACGAATCGCTGATTGAGGATCTGAACCGGATCAAATACTCTTTTAACCCGTATAATGTGAACCGTCTCTCCATGATCGCGGGCGTGAAGGCGATGGAAGACGACGCGTATTTCCGTGACTGCATCGGAAAAATCATCTCTACACGGGAGAAAACAGTATCTGAGCTCAAACGCAGAGGCTTCGAGATCCCGCCGTCTAAAGCGAATTTTATTTTTCCGAAGCATCCGAAGCTTGACGCGAAGCGATTCTTTGACGCGCTGAGAACCCGTAAAATCCTGGTTCGATATTTTTCATCTCCCCGCATTTGCGACCGCGTTCGCGTCACGATCGGCAGCGAAGAGCAAATGCGCCTGTTTATCAAAGCAACCGACGAAAT
>ONWP01000369.1 GCA_900321595.1 uncultured Eubacteriales bacterium | reverse complement strand
TCGCCCGCGGCGTTCTTCACCACCGCGCCGTCCGCGTGTTCAAGGAGCGCGAGGATATCCGACACGCTGCCGTCGCCGAGGACGATCTGCAGCTTGATCTCGATGACGACCGCGTTCGCGCCCGGTTTGACCGTGACCGGCGACAGTTCCGTCTTCGGGTCTCCGATCTGTGCGCCGCATCGTGCGCACCTGCCGTTCGCGTCGGGGTCGGTGTGGCCGAGCGACGGGAGCATCTGTTCGTTGAACCGCGCGCCGCACATGACGCAGATATCATAGTCCAGCCCCGCGTCCGTCCAGGTGGCCGCGACCGTCTTGTGATCGAACCGGTGACCATTCGCCGGGATCGCCTCCTGCGCTGTCAGGATCGCGCCGCAGACGGAGCATTTCTCGCCGTCGGCCAGCCCGGCTTCCGTGCAGGTCGCGGCTTTGCCGGGGATCGGTTCGGGCTTGTGGCCGGCTGCTGGGATCGCCTCTTTCCGCTGAAAACCGCAGACGGCGCATGTATACGTTTTGATTCCCTGCGCGTCGCACGTCGCCGCCGCCGTGATCACGCCGTCGTCGAACGCGTGCGTGTGTGCGTTATCCAGCGAAGTAAACTGCGCGCCGCACGCCTGCGCGTACGTCTGTGCCGATGAACCGGTATAACCGCAAATTTCAACGCTCGCGGGGATCGCGTCGGATTTGATCTCACAGTTTTTGTTGTACACCGTTACCTTTTCAAGCGCGCCGCAGTACAGCGCCCGCGCCGCGGCGAGGCTCTCCTCCGGCGCCGTCAGCGGACTGTGCTCGAGCCCGCAGGCGCCCGTATACCCCGCCCGGTCGATCGCGGCGAAGATGTTGCGGTAGTCGTTCTCGCCGGACTGCAGCTCGTGTCTGCCGGGATGCCCGGCGGCGTGCAGATGGGCGATGCAGTCGAGGTTCTCCGTGACGTTCGGGATGATGTTCCCCTCGGAGACCTGTTGGTGATAGATGTCGAATACGATCTTGACGTTCGGGCTGCCGACCTCGCGGACGATGTCGAAAGCCTCGGACGAGGACGTGAGATAATAGCCCGGATGGTCGACCTTCGTGTTGAGCGGCTCGATCATGACGGTCACGCCCGCGCTTTCGAGGACGCCCGCGCCCGCCCGCAGGCCGTCGACGATCGAACGGTGCTGCGCCTCCCGGCCGGCGCCGGTGTCGGGCCCGACCTGGGAGATCAGCCGTTTCACGCCGAGCGCGCGGGCCGCCTCGCAGCTCTCCGCGATCCCGTCGAGCCAAAGGCCGCGCCGCGCGGGATCGGTCAGGCAGAATTCGGTGGTGCACATGCTGAGCATGGTCACGCCCGCGCCGTCGAGCGCCGCCGCGGCGGATCGCAGATCGAGCTGCTTCCAGCCGTAGATCTCGACGTATCTGTAACCCAGCGAGGCGATCTTCTCCACCGCCGCCTCAAAGGGCAGATCGCCGAAAAAACACGGGATCGGCACACAGAGCTTCATGGTCAGACTCTCCTTCTGTCAACTTGCATGATCCGGATGCACGCCCGCCACGACCCGCTGTTGAGAATGATACCGAAAACCGGGGGAACTCACAACAGGCCGGTGCGCGTTAAGGATACACATTAACCAATGTGTTTCCCAACTTGTTTGCCCAACACTTCATTTCTTCGCGATCCCGTCGATATCTTCGTCGGTCCAGTCCGGATCGATCGGCACGAACACGGTCCTCGCGAGCATGTCCAGCGTCACGGGATAGGTCTCGTTTTTATAATCCGGCACGAACGGCGCGTTGTCCGGATGGCGGAACGGATCCATCCGCGGATGCAGCGCGCCGCGCTTCTCCAGGATCGCCGTCCAGTGCGTGTAGATATGCTTGCCCGTGTCGATGGGCAGATACGCTCCGCGGCCGAACTTTTCGCAGAACACCCGCGCCTCGGCTTCGTTCTCGAACACGACCGGCAGCGTGACGCCGCAGTCGCCCGCGAGATCGTTCGATTTGCCGATCCGGTATTTGCCTTCGAGCCGCCCGGTCAGCTTCTTTTTGTTTTCTCTCAGATCTTTCAGGATCCCGTCCAGCCGCAGGAACTGCTGGTGAAGTATCGCCGCGGAGATCTCATTGGTGCGCAGCTCCGAGCCGCAGAACTGCGGTTCGGTCACGTCGTGCAGCTGGTCGCCGAAAAAGGCGATGGCGCTGGCGTCGTGATAGATCAGCGCGCGCTCATAGATCCGGTCGTCGTCGGTCAACAGGGCTCCGCCCTCGCCTGCGGTGATGATCTTGAACTGATTAAAGCTCAGCGCTCCCGCCCTACCGATGGTGCCGAGCCGCCGTCCGCGGTACGAGCCGCCGTCCGCCTGGCATGCGTCCTCCAAGATCAGAAAGCCGTATTTTTCCGCCAGCGCGCAGATCGCGTCCATATCGCAGGGAAAGCCCTGGATATGCACGGGGATCACGCACCGGGTACGCGGCGTGATCTTCTTTTCGACCTCAGCCGGATCGATGGTGTACGTCTCGTTGATGTCTGCAATCACCGGTATCGCGCCGGCCGCCACCACAGCCATCGCCGTCGCGATATAGGTATACGCCGGTACGATCACCTCGTCCCCGGGACCGATCCCCATGCCGATCAGGGCGCTGGTCAGCGCGCCGGTGCCCGACGTCATCAGCAGCGCGCGCTTTACACCGAAGATCTCGCGCATCAAACGCTCGCAGTGCTCGGTCTCGTGCATCGCGTCGTTGATTTTGAAAAGGCTTCTGCTTTCGATCACCCGCGCGACCGCGTCTGTCTCAGCCTTTCCGATCCTGTACATACTGTTTCCCCCTTGCGTTCCGTTTCATGCTCATCATAGCACAAACGAATAAAAAAAGAAATGCTTTTTCAAAAAACTGTACAAATACCGAAAACTGTGATACGATAAAACAAGGAATGCGATATGAGCGCCGTACGCGGCTCTCTAAAACAAACAGGAGCGTGCATATGAAGATCCTCGACTGCAATCTCACCTTCGGCGCGACGAACAACGGCGAGCCCTACAAAAACTGCGACACGTTTACTGACCTGCTGGAGGAGCTCGACCGCTGCGGGATCGGCGGCGGACTGGTGCGCTGCGCCTACAGCAGCACCGTCGGCGTCAATTACGGAAACGATTTCGTCGCCCGCTGCGTAAACAGCGACGCGGCGAAGGCGTTCGAGCTTTACGGCGTCTGGGCCGTTCTGCCGCCTTTTACGAACGAGACGCCGTCTCCCGCCGCGCTGCCCGACGAAATGCGCAATAACCGCATCGGCGCGGTTTATCTCTCGCCGCGCACGCACCGTTACGAGCTGAACGCGCTGACGATGGGCGAATGTCTCGACGCGCTGGAGGCGGAAAAGATCCCGGTCATCCTCAATACCGCTTACGGCGTTTCGATGACGCAGATCTACGAGATCATGGCGGCCCATCCCCGCCTGACGGCGCTGATCGCCGACAGCGACTGCTGGCCGAACGCCCGCCGTCTGTATCCGTTGGCGCAGCGTTACGAAAGCCTGCGTCTGGATCTGTCCTATATCATGGACGCGGGCGGCATCGAAGACATGACCGCTCGTTTCGGCGCGGAAAAGCTGGTATTCGGCACCGCCTTCCCATACCGGTATACCGGGTCCATGCTCGCGGTGACGCGGGCTGCGGCGATCTCCGAGGAAGACCGTGCAAAGATATTCGGCGGCAATCTTATGAATATGCTGAAGGAGGCGGGCCTGCGATGATCAACAAAAACAGCGAGCTGGCGCAGGTTTTCTGGCGCGATGGACGACTTCCCTGCCCGATCCTGGATTTTCACGCGCACATGGACGAACACGCCGAGATCTATTTTCCGTTCAGCAGCGCGGACGACATGGTCATAGATATGGACCGCAACGGCGTAAAACGTCTGTTTTTCTGCGGACATTTCGCGCTGAACGATCCGCTGTACGGCGAACAGTACAACGTCTCGGCTGTGCGCAAATACCCGGATCGTCTCAAGGCTTATCACATCATCCATTCCCGACATCTCGACCCGGAACGCGAGATCCGCGAGGTCGACGAAGCGCCGGACGTTTACGCCGGCTTCAAGCTGCTGGGCGATTACAACCGATTCCCGGTCTCCGATCCGGTCCACGATCCCTACTACGACTATCTGGAGCGGACGCACAAACTCTTGCTGCTGCACACCTGGGGCGGTTCCGCGTACGACGGCGTTGAAAACGTCCTCGCGATCGCCCGCAGATTTCCGCGGCTTCACATCATCTGCGGGCACTCGTTTTTCGGCACGCAGAAGGAAGGCGCGGAGGCGCTGAAGCCCTTTGAAAACGTATACTTCGAGCTGACGGCGATCCCGATCGTCCGGGGATATCTGGAGGATATCGTCGACATCCTCGGCAGCGAAAGGGTGCTGTTCGGCACCGATCTGCCCTGGTTTTCCACAATGCACGGTGCGGGGATGGTGCTCGGCGCGCAGATCACCGACCGCGACCGCGAAAACATCTTCTACCGCAACGGCGAACGCCTGATCGCCGAATGCGGTCTGTAAAACGACAATCTTTACACGCAAAAACGACAGCGTCCAACTCGGGCGCTGCCGTCTTTTATCGTTCAAGCCGCTTAATAATCCTCGTATTCCACCGATCCGTCGGAATAGGTCACAACATAGTAGCCGTGCCCGGAGCCGTCGCAATCGGGCACCGCGACCTTCGAAACGATCGTCCGCTCCGTGACGGGAGGATCCGTGACCGGAGCCGTCGTCTGGACCGTTTTCGTGCCGTAAACGACGATCTCGTCGACGGGCTCCTTCGTGATCTTTTCCGAGACGACCTCGCGGCTTTCCTCCTTGCCGTCCGCGTAAACGACGCGATAGGTGATGGTTTTCTCGCCGTTCACGCCGTTCTGCTTCGTGTCGCTTTCCCCATCATACATCGAGTCGGAATACTCTTTTTTTGTCTCATACGCGATCTGTTCCGTCTTGGTTTCCGTCTTTTCGGTCACGCGGACGATCACGATCTCGGTGTCGCTTTTGATTTTTTCGTTCTGAGCGGGCGTGACGCGGTCCTTTTCCCCGACGGTGATCTTTTCCGCTGAGAGGAATTCCTTCACGGTCTGCTGCTTCGACTCGTATTCCGTCGTTTTGCCGTCGGCGGTCACCTTGACCTTGTAGGACGACGCGACGACGATATCCTCCGTCAGATCGGAAAGATACGCGTCCTCCGCGACGTTCAGGCTTTCGCCGTCCGCGAGGGTGATCCCGGCGTGTTTGAGCGCGTCCGCCACCGTGGCTCCCGTCAGCTCGACGGTCTTCTCTTTGCCATCCGCCGTGACGATCTTCACGCTCGCCCAACGCGAAACGCGGATGACCGCTCCGTCTTCGGGCGCCGCGGTGAGCTCCGGCTCGACGACGTCCTTTTCAGCGAGCGTCACCTGCGCCGCTTCGAGGATCTTTTCCACCGTGGCCCCGGCGGGGACCTCGATGGCGATCTTTTCCTTCTGGATCTCGATCGTGACGTTCTTCTTGGCTCCGCACGCGGCGAAACCGAACAGAACCGTAAGAATGAGAACAATGGAAACAATTGTCTTGCGCATCAGAAAGCCTCCTGTATCGTGATTGGGATCGTCGTCACCTCAAATAATCTGCCGCCGGCGCGGTAATACACCGTCACGCTATCTCCGTCGCGGACCCTGTCGGCAGGCAGATACAGCATATACCCGTCGTCGCCGTCTTTGCCGCTGATAAGGAACGCTTCGTAAAGCGTGCCGCCCAGACCGACGAATACGGCGGAATGCTCCGTCTGTGTTTCAACGGACCCCGCGATCTGCACAAAGGAAAAATCAGCCGCTGCGACTTTCGCGGTCAATTCCGCCTTTGCGTCCTGTGCGGATTCCGCTGCCTCTGCCGGGATCGACGGCGCGGTCATAACGGGGGGATCTCCGGCGAAGTCCGCCAGATTGCGTTCCACCTTTTCCGCGATCACCAGCTCCGGCGTCTGTTCGGCAAGATGCTTCTCCAGCAGATACGGCGTTGCCTTTGAGAAGCACGCGGCGGAGCAGCTCTCGGCGAAAAGCGGCAGCAGCGTATTGCCGAAGGAATCGCGGTACATCAGCAGCCTGCCCGTGCCGTTCGGATTCTCCGTCGTGAGGAAGGCGTCTTCGACGTCGGAACCGGCAGAGGTGAACCGATAGCCGGGTTCAAAATCGAGCCGCTCGTTCCATTCGGGCTTCGCAAATACGGCGTACGCCATTCTGCCCAGATCGCCAGCCTCATCCTTGGCGCGCACGGTCTGCGCGCCCGAGAATGTCTCGTGCGCCATCCCAGCAGCGTCCGCGATCGTGTTGTAGGCAAGGAGCGCGCCGCGGCCGTTCCAGTGGGAATCCCGCATCAGATAAAGGATCTCGTCCTCGTTCTTAAAAGCGGCGAACAGGTCCGCGTACGGGATCTCCGCCTCTTTGAGCAGTGGCAAAAGCTTGTCGATGTTCTTCTCGCCCGTCCCCTGCGGACTGTAATACGGCATATGCTCCGGATAGAGCGAATTCTTATTCGGCGCGACAGTCAGCAGGAACGACGCGCCGCGGCTTTCGACGAAATCACGCATCAGCGTGATATTGTGTACCGCGTTGTAAGCCGCGCGGTCGGTCATCACATGCGAGCGCTGGAAATCCGGCAGCGTGGCGCTGTAATAGAGCCATCCGCCCGTGCCCTTGATCACGGTATCCGCCGAGGAAACCCCGAACAGCGCCTGCAAGACGCCGTCCGCGCCGACGACCTGATTGCGGAACGCGAAATGATCCTCATAATACTTTCCGGTCTGTGAGAGGAAATCTTTGTTCAGGCCGCCGTCCGTCGTCAGCGACGGGAATTTTGACAGCCTGCGGTTTTCCGTTGTCTCGTCTGTCCGTGCGAAAGTCATGCAGACAAGCGGGATCAGACACAGCAGCAGCGCCGATGCGATAAAGCACAGGCGTAAAACATTCTGCGTATTCCTTTTTGTGTCCATAAAACGATCCTCGCCCCCGAAAACGCGGGGCATAATGATATCAGAATCTGAAATAGATGAACGGATTATAGCCCTGTCCGGAAAGGCGCAGGATGCACCAGACCAGCAGAATGAGTGCACCGGCGGAAAGCAGCGCCTCCGCCCTGACCGGTGAGAGCGCGCGGACTTCGCCGCGGGTCGCCGCGCGGAGCTTTTCGACCGGCCTGCGCATCAGACCGGCTCCGAGAACAGCCGCCGCGAATATGACGATGAACCAGGGCGTCAGCTGCCCTAAAAGCAGCGCTTTGTTCTCGAAATCAAGCGCGCCGGGGACAAACATCCTGCCGATAAAGCGCACGCCGCCCCGGAGCGTTTCCGCGCGGAAAATGACAAAGCCGACCGTGACGACGAGAAGAGAATACAGTCTGCCGACAGCGCGGGGGATCTTTTTGATCGCCGGTACATAGGATTCCAGCAGCAGGAAGAATCCGTGATAGAGACCCCACACCACAAAGGTCCAGTTCGCGCCGTGCCAGAGACCGGTGCAGAAGAAGACGATGATCCGGTTGAGCGCCGTGCGGAATTTCCCCTTGCGGTTGCCGCCCAGCGGGATATACAGATACTCCTTGAACCAGGTGGACATCGAGATATGCCACCGCCGCCAGAAATCCTGCATGCTCACCGCGGTATAAGGATAGTTGAAATTCTCTTTGATCGTGAAGCCGAACATCCTGCCGAGGCCGATCGCCATGTCGCTGTAGCCGCTGAAATCGTAATAGATCTGCAGCACATAGGCGACAGCGCCGAGCCACGCCGCGGCGAAATGCAGCGTGCCGGGATCGACGGCGAAGACCGCATCGGCAGCCTGTCCCATCACGTTTGCGATGATCACCTTCTTGCCGAGCCCGCAGATAAAGCGGCGCAGTCCCGCCGCGACGGCCTCCGCCGACTGTCTGCGGTCCGCGATCGCGTCGTTGATGTCGTGGTATTTGACGATCGGTCCCGCGATCAGCTGCGGGAAGAACGAGATATACAGCAGGATGTGCAGGAAATTGCGGTCGCGGGGCACGTCG
>ONWP01000192.1 GCA_900321595.1 uncultured Eubacteriales bacterium | reverse complement strand
GCGTTTTACGCGTGTGAGGATCGTGCGGGCGTGTCCGGCGGAGATCCCGAACCGCGCGCCGATCTCATTGAACGTCTCCAGATAATAGTAGCGGCGGATAAAGACGCCGCGATCCCGTTCGGAAAGCGTCGCCAGAAAGGCGTTCAGCGTTTCGGCGGGGTCGCCGTCCGCGCGGAAACAGCCGGCAAGCTCCCGCGTCAGCCGCTCCGACCGGGGCATGATCGCCTCCGGCCGCACGTCAAAGATCGCCGCCAGACGGCAGACATTCGCCCAGTCGGGCCGGCGCGCGCCGGTCTCCCACTTGGAGACCAGATCCCGCGACACGTACAGCCGTTCGGCCAGCTGCGCCTGCGTCAGACCCGCGTCCGCGCGCAGTCCGGCGATGACCTCCGCGAAGCCCATGGCGCGCACCCCCTTTCGCCTCTATTATATTGCTTCGCCGGGCGTTTCGCAAGGGACGGAATGCGACGGCTGTTTTTATATTCGATATTCGGTTATAGCACTTGTTTTCCTTCGCGGAGGATGATATGATAATAAAAAAGCGGGTGACAGAGATGGTTTTACCGGATAAATACGCGTACGGGATCCTGTTCGGCTGCAGCGGCGCGGACGGCGTGAATGAACACGGACAGGATTTTTGCGGGATGCTCATGCCGGAGCCGGTCACGATCCGGTTCGACGGCGAGACGCCGGTGACGCTGCGGATCCCGGTCGGAGCGGCCGCGTTCGACTTCATTCTGCCGGACGCGCTTCGCTGCGGCGCGCTGACGCTTGCCTTCGCGGACTGCCGCACGGTCGTGGGGGCGTCCGCGCTGACGCCGGACATAAGCGCGCCCGGCGCGCGGACGGACGGCTTCGGCGACGCGCGTTTTCTTTCCGCGAACGGGTTCGTCTACGCGCTCGTGCGGCGGGAGGATCGTTTCGCGTTCTGCCGGGAGCGCACGGGCGAGGAGGCCGTCCGGCGGGCGATGGCCGCGCTCGCGCAGGATTTGGACGCGCTGATCGAATACCGGCTGGACTATTACCGGCGAAAGCCGCCTTGCCCCAGACCGGAATACGAAAAGCTGTATTATAAGTGCCTCGCCGTCAACCGGGTGAACGTCTACAGCCCGCAGGACGGCATCGACTGCCGCTTCACCACGCCGGACCGGCTGCCGCACCGGCATATGTGGCTTTGGGATTCCATGTTTCACGCCATGGCCATCGCGCGGTATGATCCGGCGCTGGCGAAGGAAGCCGTGTGGGCGGTCCTGCAGTGCCAGCGGAACGACGGTTTTATCCCGCATTTGATGAAATCGCGCACGGACGTGTCCCGCATCACGCAGCCGCAGGTGATCGCCTGGGCGCTTCTCACGATCTGGCGCCTCGACGGGGATCGGGAATTCCTCGCGCGGTGCGCCGGAAAGACCGCCGCGTACCTCGACTGGTTTCTCACGAACCGGGACGCCAACGGCAACGGTCTGCCGGAGTGGGATATGAACTTCGACAGCGGGCACTGCCGCTGCGACGAATCCGGCATGGATAATTCGCCCCGGTTCGACGTGGATGAGCCGCTGGACGCGGTGGACTGCGCCAGCTTCCTGGCGCACGACTGCCGGTGCATGGCCGAGATCTGGGATATTTTAGGTGAACCGGAGAAGCGGGACCGGTACGCCGGCGTCGCGGACGAGACGGCAAAGCTGGTCAACGACCTGCTCTGGGACGACGCGCTCGGCGCGTACTGCGACAGGACGCTCTCCGGGCGGCTGACCGGGATGCTCACCGTCTCGTCGTTTCTGCCCATGTTCGCCGGGATCTGCCCGCCGGAGCGCGCCGCGCGGCTTGTGCGTCTGCTGCGGGATGAACGCAAATTCGCGACGCCGCTGCCGGTGCCCAGCATCGCCCGGGACGACCCGCTTTACGGCGCGGATATGTGGCGCGGCTGCGTGTGGATCAACTATAACTACATGATCGCACGGGGGCTGCGCAGATCCGGATACGCGTCTGACGCGGACGCGCTGATCGAAACGACGCTGTCGTGCGTGAACCGGATCTTTGAGCGGACGGGGAATATCTTTGAATTCTACGACGCCGAGGACCGCGAGATCCCGTGGCGGCTCAACCGCAAGGGAGAACAGCCGGATCCGCCGGACTACCGGAAGAAGATCCACGCCATCACGGATTACAACTGGACGGCCAGCTTTCTGCTGCTGATGCTGTCCGGGGATCAATAAAAACGGAGGCGCAGACTATGAAATTCGTGTACTTTATGCGGGCGATCGGCTCGCTTCTTCTGGCGGGGATACTCATCGTGACGGGGATCGGCTACCCGCGTCTGCCGCACGAGCGGGAGATGGAGCTCGTCTGGTCGGATGAGTTCGACGGCGCGCAGCTGGACCGCACGAAGTGGCACGGACACTATATTCCGGACGGTGAATCCGTGATCCGCCGCGGCTCCTACTGGGATCTGGGCATGATCAGCGTGCAGGACGGCGCGATGCACATCGGGACGCGGTATTATCCCGACGGCTTCAACGGCAACGGCAAACCGGGCTGGTACACGGCCGCCGTGGACACGAGCGGCCTCTACGAGCAGCGGTACGGCTACTTCGAGACGCGGTGCATCCTGCCCAGGGGCGCGGGGATGTGGGCGGCCTTCTGGATGCTGTGCGGCTCCATGGGCAACGTGGACGGCACCGGGCTCGACGGCGCGGAGATCGACATCTTTGAGTCGCCGTTCTGTTCGCAGCGGTTCACCCGGCGCGTCTCGTCGAATATCCACATCGACGGCTACGGCGACGATCACAAGTCGAGCAACGCCGCCGAAGGGTATATTTTTTACAACGATCCCTACGAGAAGTACAATACCTACGGCCTTCTCTGGACGGAAAAGGAATACATCTTCTACGTCAACGGCATCTGCATCGGCAGGTCCGATTTTGGCGGCGCCTCGCGGGTGCCGGAGTACCTGATCCTGTCGGTGGAGGTCGGCGGCGACAACGCGATCCCCGGCGACAGCTGGGCGGGTCCCGCTCTGACGCAGGACAGCGAGCCGACCGACTTCGTGGTGGATTACGTGCGCTGCTATCAGTTTCAATAACGGGAAGGGAGCTCCGCGATGGAATACGCCTTTTCGTATCTGACGTTCGGCATGGCGGCGCTGACGCTGTTGTACGCGGCGCTGCTCGCCCTGTCCGGCGATCCGAAAATGATCCCGCGGCACTATTCGGCGAAGATCAAGGATCCGAAGGCCTACGCCAGACAGTTCGCGAAGATCCTGCTGCTGCTTACAGGGTCGTTCGCCGTCTCGGGGCTTGTCGGCCTGTGGCGGCCGTGGATCGGCGGCGTGACGCTCGCCGTGACGATCGTCCTGACGCTGTTTCTCAGTACAAAGCTCATCCAAAAGGTGATTTAGGAGGAAAGATTATGAAAAAATGGATCTCTTTCGCGCTCGCGCTCATCCTCGCGTTCGGGCTTGCCGCGCCCGCATTCGCGGGACTTGACGCCGCGCCGGTCTATGAAACGCCCTACGCGGACAGCGCGTTCTTCTCCTTTGGCGACTACACGCTGCATTACCGGGTGAAGCAGGCGGAGGAAGCGAAGGGGCAGATCATGATGCTGCACGGCTTCGCGGAATCCACGTTCGCCTGGGAAAACCTGTCCGAGCTGCTTGTCGGGGCGGGCTACACCTGCGTGCTGGTGGATCTGCCGGACTTCGGCTACTCCTCCCGCGAGACGCGCGGTACGGAAAAGCTGCCCCGCGAGGAGCTGATCCACGCGCTGATGACCGCGCTCTCGCCGGAGCCCTGGTATCTGGCGGGGCACTCCATGGGCGGCTACGTGGCGCTTGCCGTGGCCGAGACCTATCCGCAGAGCGTCCGGAACCTGCTGCTGTACGGCACCTCCGGCAACGACGGCGCGCCGGCGTTCGCGAAGTCGATCATGTCGAGCGCGTTCCTTGCCGAGCTCATGGGACCGCTGATGGAGCTGGCCGGCCGCAGCCGCCTGCTGGTCAAGCTGCTGCTGCTCGCGGCGGTGCAGGACCGCGACTATGTGAAAAACTATGATCTGGATAAGATGATGGATCCGTTCCGCATCAAGGGCACCGGCGCGGGCGCGATCTATAACTTCTCCATGCTGGAAAAGACCGATTACGACCTCGTGGCGCGGATGCGTCCGATCCTGTTTATGAACGGAGACCGGGACAAGGTCATCAGCGACAGCGCGAGAGTCAACCTGCGCGCCTCTCTGCCGCAGGGCAGCGTCGATCACATCGTCGCCGGCGGCGGCCATATGTTCATCGAGAACCGCGCGGATGAGGCGGCCGCGGTGACGCTGGCGTTCCTGGAGGCGAACCCGTGAGCGGTTTTGATTTTGACGCGCCGATCCGCGCGAACGCGGAAAACAGGGCGCTCGTCTGCGCCCACCGCGGCGTCAGCGGCGGGAACGTTCCCTGCAATACGCTGGCGGGCTTTGCCGGCGCGCTCGCGCAGGGCGCGGATATGATCGAGCTGGATGTGACGAAGAGTCTGGACGGCACCCACTACGTCTTTCACCCCGGCATGGAGCGCGCCCAGCTCCACGCGCGGCGGCTGATCTCGCTGATGCGCGACGCCGCCGTGCGCAGGCTGCGGTACGTCAATCAGGACGATACGAAAACCCAGTTCGGTGTGGAGCGGCTGGATGAGACGCTGGATTTTCTGAAGGGCAAATGCTACATCAATGTGGACAAGTTCTGGATGGATATCCCCGGGATCACGGCGGTGATCCGGCGGACCGGGGTCGAAAAGCAGGTCGTCGTCAAGACCGAGCTGAAGGAGCGGTATCTGCGGCCGCTGCGCGAATGCGCCGCAGACCTGATGTTCCTGCCGATCGTCCGCGACAGGGACGACGTGACGAAGCGCCTGCTGTCAGAGGGGATCCGCTGTATCGGCGCGGAGGTGCTGTTTGAGGATGAGGCCGCGCCCGTCGCGTCGGAAGCGTATATCAGCCGGATGCACGACGACGGGCTGCTCGTCTTTGTCAACGCCATCGTCTACAACTATAAAGCCGTCCTGTCGGCAGGGCACAATGACGACGTCTCCGTGGCGGGCGATCCCGACGCCGGATGGGGCTGGCTGCTCGACCGCGGCTTTGACATCATCCAGACGGACTGGTGCGCGATGCTGCGCGACTACATGCGAAGAAGAACCGTTTGATACAGACAGGGGACGCCGGGTTTTCCGGCGTTTCCGCCTTTTCTCCGGAAAAATCAAAAAACACCTTGACAAATTCAATTGTGCGCGATATAATTTTGTAAAATCAAAGTGACGCAGGAGGTATTTGTATGAGCGTTTACCGATTCACCATGACCGACAACAAGGGAAACGACGTCCCGCTGGAAACCTACCGGGGCAAAGTCCTTCTCATCGTCAACACCGCGACGCACTGAGGTTTTACGCCGCAGTATGAGGGACTCGAGCAGCTCTATGAGAAGTACCGCGACCAGGGCTTCGAGATCCTCGATTTCCCCTGCAACCAGTTCGCGTTTCAGGCGCCCGGCAGCGACGACAAGATCGATTCCTTCTGCCGTCTGAAGTATGACACGAAGTTCCCGCGCTTTGCCAAGATCAACGTCAACGGCCGGAAAGAGTCGCCGCTGTACACGTATCTGAAGGAGTGCAAGCCCGGCCGCATCCAGTGGAATTTCAACAAATTCCTCATCGGACGCGACGGCGAGGTCATCGAGCGCTTCGCGTCCGCGGACAAGCCGGAGGCGCTGGCGCAGGCTATCGAACAGGCGCTCGCGCAGAAAATCTGAGGAGGGGTTCGTGATGAAAACAGAGATCCGCTACTACACCAGATCAAAGAAAGGCAACACGAAAAAGCTCGCCGACGCCGTATCCGCGGCGACCGGCATCGCGGCGAAGGACGTCAGCGTCGACCTTGATGAGAAGACCGACCGGCTGATCCTCATCAACGCCATGTACGCCGCGAATATCGACGAGGCGGTGAAGGCGTTCCTGACCCGCAACAAGTCGAAGATCGGGCAGATCGTCAATATGAATACCTCCGCCACGGGCAGATCCACGATCGGCGCGGTAAAGGCGGCGGCGCAGCCGCTCGGCATCCCCGTGAGCGACCTGGAATTCCACTGCGCGGCCTCCTGGATCTTCCTCAATCAGGGGAAGCCTACGCAGGAGGATCTCGACCGCGCCGGCGCGTTTGCGGCTTCTGTCGCGGGAGGGGATGACGATGCTCACTGAAAAGGAACTCAAGACGCTTCTTCACGCGCAGCAGGGCGAGCTCGACGCCGTCCTCATGTACGAGGCGCTTGCGAACCAGGCGGACGACCCGAAGGACGCGGAGCTGTTCCGGCTCCTCGCGGCGGAGGAGGGACGGCACGCGGCCGTCTTCCGGAAGCTCACGAACGTGGCGCTCAAGCCGAAGCGATTCAAGGCTGTCGCGCTGCCGGCGCTGTATCGGGTGCTGGGGCGAAAGCGCCTCTATCCGCTGATCGCGCAGGGGGAGTACGCGGCGTATAAATCCTATGCGCCGGTGGCGGAGCGGTTCCCGGAGGTGGCGTCGGTCCGGCAGGATGAGAACCGGCACGGCGATCTGGTGAACGCATTGCTGAAATGATAAAAAGCAGGCTGAAAAAGCCTGTTTTTTAATTATTATTACCAAAAAAAGCGGGTTTGTTTGTAATTTGGGGATTGAAACCGGCGGCAGAAACAGGTATTATATAGATACAATGGTTATTATGCCCGAAAGGATGGTGAAACGCGCATGCCAAGGGCAGCCTTCTATTTGCTGACGGATTCCCACTACGTATCCCCGCGAAACTGGGTGGAGGCGCCGCCGATCAACAATCGCGAGCGCGGCGACCAGATCGCGCTGAAGGCGACGCCGGAGATCCTGGACGCGTTCCTTGAAAAGATCCTCGCGGACGACGACGTTGACACGGTGGTATTTACCGGCGACAACGTCGACAGCGGCGATATGAATTCCCATTATGAATTCCGGGAACGGCTGGAAAAGCTCACGGCGGCCGGCAAGAAGGTCTATGTGACGACGGCGACGCACGACTACGTCAACGACGGCACAGATGAGTGCGTGTTCCGCAGCGCAAACCGCTATACCGAGACCGGCACTGAATCGATCCCTTACATGCGCAAGGCGGAGCTGTTCGACTTCTATTTCGATTACGGCCCGAAGCAGGCGCTGAGCGTCCACCGGGAGAGCGGTTCCTACGTCGTGCAGCTCGGCGAGGGCGTGCGGCTGGGGATGATCGAGGACAACGGCAACGGCAGGAGCCACTGCGGCCTTTTTGAGGACGGCATGGCCTGGCTGCGCGAACAG
>ONWP01000198.1 GCA_900321595.1 uncultured Eubacteriales bacterium | reverse complement strand
TGCATGCCCCGCATGAAATCTGTTTTCGTGATCCCCATTACAGATAAGCCTTCGCGTACTGCAGCAGAAGCGCAAGGACGCGCTGCGCGCAGTCGGCTTCCTCCAGCCCGTGTCCGGAGTTGGGATAGGTCACGAAATCGTGTTTGACACCGAGCTCGGTCAGTCGCGCGTCGAGCTTCACCGCGGTCTGATACGGCACGATTGTATCCTGCGCGCCGTGCGCCAGGATCGTCGGCGGCGCATCCTTCGTCGCGCGGTACAGGGGCGAGATCTCCCGGAGCGACGCATTCCAGCGGTCATAGGCCGCGTTTTTCGCGTTGTAGTCGTCCGGGAAAATGGTCGTGCCGCTGCACCAGTCGTTCAGCGCGATCATGTTGTTCAGATCGCCCAGCGCGTTGTGTTCGATGTAGGTCGGGTCGGTCAGATCCGTCGGGCCGCAGTAGCTGACGATCGCCCTGACCGGGATCGCGGCGTCGTTCGCGCGGGTGTAGCCGTACAGAAGCGACATATGCGCCCCGGCGCTCACGCCCGTGAGCATCGCGCCGCTGACCCGGAAGCCGTGCGATTCGGCGAGCGCGGCGACCTTGTCAAGCGACGCCTGCACGTCGTCCATCAGCGCGTCCATGTGGGTGTCCGCGCTCACGTAGCGGTAGCTGATCCTGGCGGCCGCGTACCCTTGCGCCGTGACGGCTTCCATCGAGCCGTAGGCGCTCTCCTTGCTGCCGTAGATCCAGGCGCCGCCGTGGATCATCAGGACCAGTCCCACGACGCCGTCCGCGTCATCGGGAAACGCCACGTCCATGACGTTGCGCGCATGGCTGCCGTAGGCGACGTCTGAAACGCTGAAGCCGCTTACCGAGGTCTGCTCGGGTTTCTTCGGCCGTAGAAAAGCGAACAGTCCGCTGAAAAACGCGAGCAGCGCGGTAAAGAACGCGACCAGTTTCTGTAGCATATGATCAGATCCTTTCTTTTCGTTCTGTTGATCGAACCGGTCAGGAATTCGCAAGATTATAGAAGTAGCCGACGATCCCGAACAGCGGGGGACATTTTTCGACGAATTTTTCGATGCGGACGCGCTTCTGCACGTCCTCGTTCTCCAGCGCGTTGTTATGCCACTGGTCGGGCGTCGCGTAGCGGATCAGATCCCGGTCCATCGCGGTCAGATCCTCATAGAATACCTCCTGCAGGACCGTGACGCCGTGGTCATAGAGATCCTGCGCCAGCTGCTCCTTCGCGTCGCCGCGCCGGAAGCGGAAATAGGAGAATTCGCCCTTCGCGGCGTTGGCCTTCCACCAGCGCCAGCTCAGCTCGGAGCGCTCCAGATGCGCGAGCTGCGTCTCGTCGGCGAGCTTCTTCGCCTGGTTCCAGTAATAATCGATCTGCGCTACGGTGACGGACAAGATCGGCCGCATGGTCGCCCAGGAGCTGTACAGATGCGTCATATGGCCGTCAAAGGTGCCGGCTTTCTTTGTGAAGATGTCGAGGATCTTGCGCATATATTTGCCGCCCGGGCCGTAGTAGGCGTCCAGGAAGCCGTCGATCTCCGCGTCCAGGTCGCAGTAGGGATCCTGCAGGCTCTTCGCGATCATGTAGGCGCGCAGCTCGCCGAACTCGGTGTCGCAGCTGTCCATGAAGTAGTTGCCCTCGACGTAAACGCCCTTGACGTTGTGCTCATAAAAGATCTGCATATTTCGCTGGATCGCGCCGAAATTCGGCAGGACGGTGCAGGGGTGCAGGAAGTGCGTGGCGTAGTCCCAGATGTAAAGGCGGTCGCAGATCTTGGACTATGCCTCCAGATCGTTGTAGAAGGTACTGTTGCACTCATTGTCCAGCGGATGCGCCAGACAGCTGAAGATCGAGCAGAGACGGACGATGACGTTGTCCCGGGGCGTGATGCCCGTGGGCGCCGCCTGGGAATACAGATAGGCGAAGGTGTCGATCGCCACGTTGTCATATCCCGCCTCTTTGACCGCGTCCGCGATCTGATTCGCGAAGTTGAGGACGGTCGCGGACCGCACGTCGCCGTGCGCGGCCTCGAATGCCCGGCAGTTTTCGCATTCGCAGTAGCTCATGTTGTCGTTCTGCGTCACGGAGACGATCTGCAGCGGCGCCTTCGGATCGTGTCTTTCGCGCAGGATGGAAAGGACGTTGTTCTTCGCGATCTCCAGCACGTCGGGATTCGTCAGACAGGGCTGCTCCGTCGTGCGCTTGCCGTCGTGCAGCGCCAGATACTCCGGATGGGTCTCGGCGTATTTCTCGGTCTCGCAGAGCCCGCCGATCGTGTGGGCGAAGCCGGCGATGTAGTCGACCGTTCCGCCCTGCGCCGCCGTCAGACGGCGGTACGTGCCGCCGTTGAGACCGTTCGCCATGGAGTACTCCGCGTCGTGGGGGCTGATCCAGTCCGTTTCTGTGTATTCGAAAAAGGGCTCATAGGTCAGATCCGTATCCGCCGGAACGGGAAAGCTCTGCGCCCGGGGGAGGACGGTGAGCTTCGACGTGTAGACCTTGCGGCCGCAGAATTCCTCCAGGAAGCGGTAAGCCGCCGCCTGGATCCCGCGCTGCGCGGTGCCGCCGAGGTGGATATTGCCGTCGATCACGGTGATGCGGTAGCCGTTGGGCGCGATCGACGAGACGTCCGCCTGTGACGCGGCGCCGACCGCGATGTATTTGTCCGCGGCCCGGTCCGTGACGGCGACCTCTGCGCCGAAGACCTCGCTCAGACTGTCGCGCAGCTTTTCGGCCGCATAGCTCTCATACTCGGTGGGTTCCGCCGGGACGAGGATCGACCAGGTCGCGTCGACGGTGACGACGTGATCCGCGAAGGTCAGCGGCACACTGACGAACAGCAGACAGAATACAAGGAGAAGGCTGACGGTTCTTTTCATAAAGCACCTCCGGTACGCTCTTGTATTTATTATAGTGTTTTCTGTCTCCGTTTTCAATAACAAAACGGTGGTCATGAGATAAAATTCCGGAAGGAATTGACAATTTTCGCACGGTTTGATACACTGTTTTCAATTCCGGGAGGGCTTAGAATGAAGCACGAAAACGCAATCCATATGCTGCGCTGCGTCAATGACGACATCGGCGACAGCTTTATCATCACGACAGCGGACGGGAAGCTTATCGTCGTTGACGGCGGCTACAGCGTCGAGACGGCGCATTTTCTCAGATATCTCTGGCGGCTGACCGGCCGGGCGCGGCCGCACATCGACGCCTGGTTCCTGACGCATCCCCACGACGATCACGTCGAGGTCTTTTTGGACGCGGCGTCGCGAGGCGCGGACGCGGTCGAATTCGACAAGGTTTATTTCAATTTCCCGGAGCCGTCGTTTTACGAGGGGATCGACAGCTGGGCGGTGAACATTCTCAAGCGGTTTTACGCGCTGGAACCGGGCTTTGCCGACCGGACGACGATCCTTCATGACGGCGACGTGCTGCGGATCGGGCAGGCGACGATCACGGTGCTGTACGCCTTCGATCCGGCTTTTCAAAACTGCAATGAGTCGTCGCTGGTCTTCCGGCTCGAGCTTGGCGGAAAAAGCGTGCTTTTCACCGGCGACTGCGAGGAAAACGCCTGTCGGAAGATCCTTGCCGACCCAGAAAAAAGAGCGCTGCTTGCCTGCGATATCTGCAAGATGTCGCATCACGGGCAGAACGGCGCCACGCGGGCGTTTTATGAAGCCGCGTCGCCCGAGATCTGTCTGTGGCCGACGCCGGCGTGGGTCTGGGACAACCGCAACGGCAATCTGCATACCTTCGAGACGCGCGAGTGGGTCGACGCGCTCGGCGTGAAGAAGCACTACGTCTCCATGAACGGGGACCGCGTGATCCCGCTGGACGAAGACGGGGCGGTCCGGCAGACGCCGGGGCTCAATCCGTTCCTGCCGTTCGGCACGTATATCCCCGACGGCGAACCGAAGGTGTTTGGCGGCCGGGTGTATCTGTACGGCTCCTACGACCTGTTCGGGGGCGGATACTGTAGCCGGGAATACCATGCCGTATCCGCGCCAGTCGACGATCTGACGGCCTGGACGGATCACGGCGTGAGCTTCCGCACGGAGGACGTGCCCTGGTCGGACGCGCTTCTGTACGCGCCGGACGCGCTGTATCGAAACGGCAAATACTACCTGTTCTTCTGCCTGTCCGACGGCAGCGAGGGCGTCGCGGAATCCGACCGCCCGGAGGGCCCCTTCACAAACGCGCGGCGCGTCACGCTCGACGGCGAGCCGGTCTCGGGGATCGATCCCTCCGTGCTGGAGGACGGCGGCCGCGTCTACTACACCTGGGGGCAGTTCGAGCTGCGCGTGGGCGAGCTGGCGGATGACCTCTGCACGCTCAAGCCCGGCAGCGTCCGCACGGGCGCGCTCTCCAACGGCGACGGCCGGGAGGGCTTCCATGAGGGCTCGTCCCTTCGAAAGCTCGGGGACAAATACTGTCTGGTCTACGCGTCAGAGTACGACGCGGCGTATCCGCATCACGGGGCGCGTCCCACGAAGCTGGACTACGCGGTCGGCGATTCCCCGTACGGGCCCTTCCTGCGCCGGGGTACGGTGATCGACAACGAGGGGCTCGACCCCGCGAGCTGGAACGATCACGGCTCGATCGTGAAGATCGGCGAGGACTGGTACGTCTTCTATCACGCGTCCAGCGACAACTGCGCCTTTTCCAGACGCGCGCGGGCGGAAAAGCTCGCTGTTGACGAGACGGCCTGCGCGATCCGGCAGGCGCGTCCGACGACAAACGGTTTTGTTCCGACGTTGTTCCCGTCTCAAATCACGTCCCCGGTCAACGCCTGCCGGTTCACGGGCGGCGCGTACGCGACAGAGCGCGGCGGCCGCTTCCTGTGCGCCGGGATCCGCGACGGCGCCGGCTTCGATTTCAGCCCCGTTCACTTCGAGGCAGGCCGCTACCGGCTGACGCTTCTGTGTGAAGCGAACCGGGAGACGACGGCGCGCCTGTATCTGGGCGCGAGCTGCGCGGGCGAGACGACGCTGCCGGCAGACGGGGAAAGACAGGCGGTCAGCCTCTCCTTCCGCGCGGACGCGGGCGACGCGCCGGTCAGACTCCGGTTTTACGGCGCGGCGGACGATGCGCTGTGCGAGGTCGAAGCGTTGGAGCTGACGATCGAACCGGAACGAATTGCAGCGAAATAAAAAAGTGACCGGCCCGGCGCCGGTCATGATGCTTCAAAGGGATAGACGAGCCCCATCTGCCGCCTGCACTCGTCCATGATCGCCAGGCACGAGACTGTCGCGTCAAAGGGCACGTAATCCGATTCCGTTTTGCCCGCGCGGATCTCCAGCGAGACGCGGTCAAATTCCGTCCGGTAATCCGTTCTCCCGCGGAAAAAGGTGCGTTTGCCGCCGCTTGTCAGCAGGGCGAAGGACGCCATGTGAAACAGGGGAACGGTGATCCGGCCAGCGCTGCCCTCGATGACGCAGCTTTCCCGCGCTTCGGTCAGGGAGATGTGCAGCGTACAGTCAAAGCCGTCGTAGGAGAGCGTGACGGTTTCGCGCGCGTCGATCCCGCCGCGCAGCTCGCCTTCGCACGTGATTTTCGCGGGCGCGCCGAACAGCCGGTAGCAGTAGGTGATCGGATAGACGCCGATGTCCAGCAGCGCGCCGCCGGCCGTCTGCGGCGACAGCAGACGCGAATCCCGGCTCGCCAGGATCCCGGGGAAGGCGTAATGCATCTCCACACGCGTCACGTCGCCGACGCGTCCGTCGCGGATCCAGCCGCGCACCTGCATCGCCACGTCGGAAAACCACGTCCACATCGCTTCGCAGCAGTAGACGCCGTGCGTCCGCGCCGCCTCGACGAGCCGGCGCGCCTGCGCTTCGCTGACGCCGACAGGCTTTTCGCAGAGGACCGGTTTGCCCAGCTCCATGGCGCGGACGGCGTACTCCGTGTGGGAGGTGTGCGGCGTGGCGATATAGACCGCGTCCACGTCCGGCGCGGTCACGGCCTCCTCAAATGTCCGGTACGCCTTCGCGCGATGCCGCTTCGCGAACGCGCAGGCCTTTTCATAATTGCGGGCGTATACGGATACGACCGCGTGGCTTCTGCGGATGGCGGCCGCAGTGGTGTTCGCGATGCTGCCGCAGCCGATGTACGCCCAGCGGAAGCGGGCGGTCTCGTTGTCCATGGGGTGACCTCCTTATCATGCGGAAAGAGCAGCCGGGCGCGGCTGCTCTTCGATTTAAAATTGATAGCCGAGCTCCAGCGGCGCCTTGCGGGCAAAGCCGCCGCGCAGGCTGACCTCGGCGCCCTTTTCGGCGGATTCGTGGAACGCGCACATCAGGTCGAGGACGTGGAACGTCTGGGCGCAGTCGGCGCGGGCAGGCCGTCCCTCGACGATCGCCTCGCACAGATCCGCGACGCCGATGCCGCGGCTGTTGCCGCAGTAGCCGAAGGGGATCGGCACGTCCTCGTAACAGGAAGCGTCCGGGCGCAGCAGCTTCACGGGGCCGCCGAAGCCGTTGGGATCGGGCACGATGAGACTGCCCCGGGAGCCGAAAACCTCGATGAGCGCCTGATGGTCGTCGTAGACGTCGAAGCTGGTGGTCAGCGTCCCGAGTGCGCCGCCGGCGAATTTGAGAAGCCCCGCGATGTGCGTCGGGACCTCCACGTCCACGACCGTGCCTGCAAGCGGCTGCGACGTGATCAGCCGCTGCGGGAAGGTGACGCGGGTATACGCCATGACGCTGTCCACCGCGCCGACCAGATTGACGAGGCAGGTCAGGTAATAGGGACCCATGTCAAACATCGGACCGCCGCCGACCTGATAGTAAAAGGCCGGATTCGGGTGCCAGGACTCGTGTCCGCGGCAGCGCATGGAGGCGTTGACCGCCACCACGTCGCCGATCCAGCCGTCGTCGATGAGCTTGCGGCAGGTCTGGATGCCGCCGCCCATAAACGTGTCGGGCGCGCCGCCCAGCAGCAGCCCCTTTTCCTGCGCCAGGGCGATCTGCTTCTCGCCGTCGGCGCGGCAGG
>ONWP01000412.1 GCA_900321595.1 uncultured Eubacteriales bacterium | reverse complement strand
CGTGAAGGTGACCAGCACGCGGAACCGGTACGGGTACAGCTCAAACGTGTCCGCGTCGTCGGTCTGCATAAAGGTCATCGTGTCGTCGCCGACGTACAGCAGCATGGCCTTGCGCTTGCGCCAGAAGCCGTGCTTGGGCATCGTGTAGGGCTTGCCGCGCAGGTAATAGGTGTCGTCCTTCAGCCGGCCGACGATCGGGAACAGGATCGGCGATTGTCCGGACCAGACCGCCGGGTCGCCCTGCCAGAGGTACTCATGCCTCGTTTTCGCGTCCTTTACAGTGGTCAGCTCGGCGCCGTCTGTTTTGACGCCAATCAGCAGTTCGTCATTTTGAATATAATTTATCATAAAAAAGCTGCTCCTTTTGTTGATAATTCTATTATACGCGTTCGTTTCCGAAAAATCAACCCGTAATCGTAAAATCCTTGCAAACCGGCGTGTTTTTGCATATAATTTTCACAGAGGTGATGATTTTGCGATTTAATTTTCATCAGAACCCGGATACGCTGCACGTGGGGACGCTTCCGCCCGCGAGCTATTTTATCCCGTACCAGAGCGCGGAAGCCGCGCTGACGGACGACAGGAACGCGTCGGACCGGCTGCAGAATCTCTGCGGAAAATGGTCGTTTCGATTCTATCCTTCGCCGGACGCGCTCGAATCAGATCCGGCGTCAGTCGAGGCGGCGTTCGCTTCGTGCGATGAGATCGACGTTCCCCGCTGCTGGCAGACGTATCACGACAGGGGATACGACCCGATCGTTTACTCCAATCTGGAGTATCCGTTCCCGGTCGATCCGCCTTACGTGCCGTATGAAAACCCGGTGGGCGTTTATCGCCGGGAGGTGACGATCCGGCTGAACCCCGGGCGCCGCAAGCACCTCGTGTTCGAGGGCGTGTCCTCCTGCTTTTATCTGTATGTGAACGGCGCGTTCGCCGGTTATTCGCAGGTCAGCCACAGTCAGAGCGTATTTGACGTGACGGATCTGCTGACCGACGGCGTGAACCGTTTCCTTGTCTTCGTGTTCAAGTGGTGCGACGGCTCCTATCTGGAGGATCAGGATATGTATCGCCTCTCCGGCATCTTCCGGGAGGTCTATCTGCTTGACCGCGCGGAAAACGGTCTCGCGGACGTCGAAATCCGCGCGGAGCTCGACGGCGCGCTGTCCGCGGGTACGATCCGCGTGGAGACGGGACGCAGCGTGTCCTTCCGTCTGTATGATCCGGACGGCGCATGTCTGGGCGTGTTCACGGACAGCTGCGACGTCGAGCTCCCGGCGCTGTGGAGCGCGGAGACGCCGCGGCTTTACCGGCTGGTCGTCGAGGACGCTGGGGAGTTCATCCCCTTTGACGTGGGCTTCCGCCGGTTTGAGATCCGGGATCGGCAGCTGCTGCTCAACGGCAGGCGGATCACGCTGCGCGGCGTCAACCGGCACGACAGCGACCCGATCACGGGCTGGTGGGTGACCCCGGAGCAGACGCGCGCGGAGCTGCGGCAGATTCGGCGGATGAACGCGAACTGCATCCGCACGAGCCATTACCCGAACGATCCGCGCTTTTTGCAGATGTGCGACCGGATGGGCTTCTACGTGGTGAACGAGGCGGACCTGGAGACCCACGGCATGGGCTACGACACGCAGGAGCACTGGGACTGGGAGCGCTGGTCGAGCCTGTCAAACGATCCGGCGTGGCGGGAGGCTTACCTCGACCGGGCAAGGCTCCTGTATGAACGCGATAAAAACCATCCGTGCGTGATGCTCTGGTCGCTGGGCAACGAGAGCGGCGCCGGCGTCAATCACCGCGCCATGGCGCAGTACATCCGGAGCAGGAACGCGGATAATCTGATCCACTACGAAAACAGCCATAAGGAATTCAAGGCCGTGCCGCCGGGGGAGGACTTCTCGGATATCTCCGACGTGGAGTCGCGCATGTACGCGAGCCCCGAATATATCCGGGAATACCTGTCGGATCCCGCGAATACAAAGCCCTTCTTCATGTGCGAATACCTCTGCGGCTTTTCCGCCGGACAGGCGAACCGCTATATGGATATGACGGAGGAATTTCCGAACTTTACCGGCGGCTGTCTCTGGCAGTACGCGGAGCACGCGATCAATATCGGCACGCGGGAGCGGCCCCGCATGCGGCACGGACTGGATTACGGCCGGGAGATCAACAACGGCGCGCGGGGGCTCAACGGCCTCGTGCATCCGGACAGGATGCCCCTCGGCGGCTATTATGAATTGAAAAAATGCTATGAGCCGGTGCGCTTCACCCGGTCGGAAGACGGGATCGCCGCGCGGAACCGTCTGGATTTCCGGACACTTGACGGCTTCGACTGCGTCTGGGAGGTTTCGGCCGGCGGGAAAGCGGCCGCGTCCGGGACGTGGGATCTGACCGGGATCGCGCCGGGGGAGACGCGCGCGTTCCCGTTCGACTTCGCCGCATTCGCGGACGAAGCGGACTGCTTCCTGACGGTCAGAGCGTTTGAAAAAGCGGACGCGCAGCCGTGGGAATGCGCATTCGCGCAGTTCGAGCTGGGCGTAAAGCCGGCGCAGGAACCGGCGAACGCGCTGCCGATGACGGTGTCGCAGGACGACCGGACGCTTACGGTGCGCGACGCGCTGGGCGAATTCCGTGTGGACCGGCGCACAGGCCGCGTCAGCTGGTATGCGGAAGGCGAGACGCTCCTGGACGGGAACTTCGATATCGACCGCTGTCAGGATGAGGAGGACGGCGTTTCGCCGGAATGGAAGCTTTGGAACCCGGATCAGCTGGAAAACCGCGCGTATGCGGTCGTCTGGGAACAGGACGGCGACGGCGTGACTGTGCGGGTGACCTCGTCGATCCGCACCGACAGGACGCTGCCCATCCTGCGGATCGAGTCCGTTTACCGGCTCGCCAACACGAAGGACGTGACGGTGACGGCGCATGCTGTCGTACGCGAGGCAGTCCCGCCGCTGCCCCGGTTCGGGCTTCTGCTGCGCGCGGATGCCGACGCGGACGGCGTGCGGTATTTCGGCCCCGGCCCGTTCGAAAGCTATCCGGACAACCGCTCCGCGGTCCGATACGGGCTGTACGAAGCGCGTATCGACGATATGCGCGACCGCGGCCACGTTCTGCCGCAGGAGAGCGGCTGCCGGATGGGGGTGCGCGACGCAGAAATCCGGTCGGAGCG
>ONWP01000413.1 GCA_900321595.1 uncultured Eubacteriales bacterium | reverse complement strand
GACGGCGCGAGCGCCGCGCTGGCCGCGATCCGGTATCTGGGGTGAGCGGTATGGATCCTGTCAGACAGCGCCTTGCGGCGAAGCAGTTCGTCGCGGACTGGACCGGGCGCGGGGATGAGAAGCAGGATGCGCAGAACTTCTGGCGGCAGCTCCTGCAGCAGGTCTACGGCGTGGAGAAGCCCGAGAATGAGGTCCTCTTTGAGCACCGCGTCAAAAACGACCAGACGAATACGACGATCTTCATCGACGCGTATATCACGGGGACGAAGGTCCTGATCGAGCAGAAGGGGAAGGACATCGACCTGCGCAAGGGTTACCGCCAGTCAGACGGGTCGATGCTGACGCCGTACCAGCAGGCGCGGCGCTACGCGGGTCTGCTGCCCCACGACATGAACCCCCGGTGGATCGTGGTGTGCAACTTCCGGGAGTTTCACATCCACAACATGAACCAGCCCAACGCGGAGCCGGAGGTCGTGCTGCTGGCGGATCTGGAAAAGGAATACAACCGGATGCAGTTCCTCACGGATACGGGCAGCGAGAACCTGAAAAAGGAGATGGAGATCTCCATCAAGGCCGGCGAGATCGTGGGCCTGCTCTACGACGCGCTGTACCGGCAGTACCGGGACCCGGAGAGCCCGCGGGCGCAGCACAGCCTGAACGCGCTGTGCGTGCGGCTGGTCTTCTGCTTCTACGCGGAGGACGCGGACATCTTCGGACGGCATCTGATGTTCCACGACTATATGCAGCGGCGCGGCGTCGCGGGCGCGCGGCAGGCGCTCATCGACCTGTTCCGGGTGCTCGACCAGCCGGCCGACGTGCGCGACCCGTATCTGGACGACGATCTGGCGTCGTTCCCCTACGTCAACGGCGGGCTTTTCTCTGACGAGGATATCGAGATCCCCCGCGTGACAGAGGAAATCTACAATCTGATCCTGCGCAAGGCCAGCGAGGATTTTGACTGGAGCGAGATCAGCCCGACGATCTTCGGCGCGGTCTTTGAATCCACGCTGAACCCGGAGACCCGGCGCAAGGGCGGGATGCACTACACCTCGATCGAAAATATCCACAAGGTCATCGACCCGCTGTTTCTGGACGAGCTGCGCGCGGCGCTGGACGCGGCGCTCGCCGAGCCGGTGGAGCGCGAGCGCACCCGGCTGCTGCGATCGTTCCAGACGAAGCTGGCGGGTCTTGCCTTCCTGGACCCGGCGGCGGGCAGCGGCAACTTCCTGACTGAGACGTACCTGTCGCTGCGGCGGCTGGAAAACCGGGCGCTCACGGCGCTGACGGGCGGGCAGATCGCCTTCGCGGACCTGGAGTCGCAGGCGCGGGTGATGGTCTCCATCGACCAGTTCTACGGGATCGAGATCAACGACTTCGCCGTGACCGTGGCGAAGACGGCGCTGTGGATCGCGGAGAGCCAGATGCTGCGGGAGACCGCGTCGATCCTGCGGCGGGATATGGACTTCCTGCCGCTGAAGACGAACGCCCACATCGTGGAGGGCAACGCCCTGCGCATGGACTGGACGGCGGTCGTCCCCCGGGAGAAGCTGTCCTATATCATGGGCAACCCGCCGTTTGTGGGCGCGCGGCTGATGGGCGCCGAACAGAAGAAAGACGTGCTGGACACGTTCGGGAAGAACTGGAAGAACGTCGGCAACCTCGATTACGTCTGCTGCTGGTATAAAAAGGCCGCCGAACTGATGCAGGGGACGGGGATCCGCGCGGCGCTGGTGTCCACCAACAGCGTGACGCAGGGGGAGACCGTCGCGAATCTGTGGAAACCGCTACTTGACGACGGCGTTCATTTCGATTTCGCGCACCGCACGTTCCGCTGGGACAGCGAAGCGTCGATCATGGCGCACGTGCATTGCGTGATCGTGGGATTCAGCACCGCGCCGAACGACCGGCCGCGTGTGATCTATGACAACGACCGGGCGCAGACCGTGGACAATATCAACGGGTATCTCGTGGACGCCGATGACGTGTTTATCGACAGCCGCAGCAAGCCGATCTGTGACGTGCCGGAGATCGGAATTGGCAACAAGCCGATCGACGGGGGATTTTACCTGTTTGAAAAGAGCGAAATGGACGCCTTCATTCAGGCGGAACCGGCTTCCGCGCAATATTTTCATCCGTGGTACGGCTCAAGAGAGTTTATCAACCGCCGACCGCGCTATTGTCTGTGGCTGGGGGATTGTTCGCCTTCCGAACTCCGGAAAATGCCGAAATGCATGGAACGGGTGAAGGCCGTGCGGGATTACAGGCTGGCCAGTCCGAGTGCGGGCACACAAAAAATCGCAGAGAAACCGACGCGTTTTCATGTGGAGAATATGCCGAAGGGAACATATATAGTCGTGCCCGAGGTCTCGTCGGAAAAACGAAGATATATTCCAATGGGATATATGGACGACACGGTTCTTTGTAGTAATAAACTGCGCCTTATGCCAAACGCAGATCTTTATCACTTTGGCGTTTTACAATCAAATGTCCATAATTCATGGGTTCGAGCAGTGTGTGGACGGCTTGAAACGAGGTTGGATTATTCAATTAAAATCGTCTACAACAACTTCCCGTGGCCGTCGCCGACGCAGGAGCAGCGCGACCGGATCGCGCAGACCGCGCAGGCGATCCTCGACGCCCGCGCCCGCTACCCCGACGCGTCCCTCGCCGACCTCTACGACGAGCTCACCATGCCGCCGGAGCTGCGCCGCGCCCATCAGGAGAACGACCGCGCCGTCATGCGCGCCTACGGCTTCGACGTGAAGACCATGACCGAGAGCGCCTGCGTCGCCGCGCTGATGAAGCTGTATCAGACGATGACAGAGGCGCAGACGCCGGGATAACGCGCCGTTTTTGAGCCCCGACCGAAAACAGGCTCCGGACATATGAAAGAATCATATTGCGGTCTGCCGCGATCCTGTGCTATAATCAAAGAAAAAGATGCTGTTTGTTTTCGAGGTGCGCGTATAAAATAGAAACATGTTCAAAAAACGCTTGCGATCGTCCTGTTCGATCTGATCGCGGGAGGCCGCGCGCCCTCCCGCGCCGGCGGGGCTTTTCCGGCGGCTTTGTCACCGAGACAGCGAAGAAGTGTTGAAAACGATAAAAAATTATCGTAAATCGATAAAAACCTATTGACAGACGAGAAATCTTGTGCTATCATGCAGACGTGAAAGGAAGTGTCTGACATGAAGCAGAAGACTATGGCCCGCTGGCTGCGGGCGATCCTCGTCGGCGCGGGGCTGTGCGGCCTCGGCGTGTATTTCGTCGTATTTCCGGCTTTGGGACGGCATATCGCCGCCGCGGCGCCGGAATTTTCGTACTGTTACTGGCCGTGGCTCCTTTTCATCTGGGGCTCCGGCGCGCCCTGTTACGCCGCGGTCGCGCTGGCGTGGCGCATCGTGACGAAGATCGGCCGGGACCGTTCGTTCTGCATGGAGAACGCGCGCGATCTCCAGCGCATCGCCATCGCAGCGGCGGTCGACGCGGCGTATTTCTTCATCGGGAACATCGTGTTCCTGTTCCTCGGCATGAATCACCCCGGCGTGGTGCTCGGGTCGATGGTCATCGTCTTCGTCGGGCTCGCGGTCGCCGCGATCGCCGCCGCGCTGTCGCATCTGGTGCGCAAGGCGGCCGATCTGCAGGAGCAGAGCGACCTGACGATCTGAGGTGACGGCGATGGAAGGGGAGATCATTTTTCGCATCGACGTGATGCTGGCGAAACGCAAGATGAGCGTCACGGAGCTGGCCGAGCGCGTGGGCATTACGATCGCGAATATTTCCGTGCTGAAAAACGGCAAGGCCAAGGCCGTGAAGATGAGCACGCTGGCGAAGCTGTGCGAGGCGCTGGACTGCCAGCCGGGCGATCTGATGGAGTACGCCCCGAAGGGCGAAGCATGAAAAAACGATACAAGGCGCTGATCGCCGTCCTGTGCGTCCTGACGGCGCTCGGGAACCTGCTCGCGGTCGGGCTTGCGGTCGCGATGACCTTCGTCTTCGCGTCGCCGCTGCTGTTCGTCGGCGAGATGTACCTCAACGAGAAGCTGTTCGAGTGGTTCCCGCGGTATCTGATCGAGGAATACGACGACGGGTCGATCCTTTACCGGGAGACCGCGCACGAATACGCGCACCGCCTGTACGGCGACGTCGCCGCGGCGTACGTCGGCGGAGTCGACAACACGACGCAGTTCGGCTTCCTGTACAATTACGATGAATCGACCGCCGAGAAGGAGGGGCTGCGCGGACTGCGCCGGGAGCTGTCCCCGGCCTGTTCCGTCGAGCGGTACGCGTTCAGCCCGGACGGCTGCGTCGTCTGGCAGCTCAGGGATGAGGCCGGATACCATGCCTGCCTGACGCGGGACGGACAGCGGTTCGGCCTCGCGGACGACGAAGCGCTGCGGCGGTTCCTGACTGCGCGCGGACTGACGCTGAGCCGGTGGTACAGAAAGGGGAGGCCTGCCGAATGAGACCCCTGCGGATCGGCGTGCGATGGCTCGTCTGCGCCGCGGTCGCCGTCTGCCTGTGCCTGACGGTGCTGTCCCACTGCTCGTTTGATCCCGGCATTCCGAACGGCTTCATCGGCAAAGAGACGCATTTCGACGGGGACGGCTTTCAGGACTTCACGGACTACTGCAAATATTATTACCGGGACAGCTTCCCGTTCACGGACAACCCGAAGTACCGCTGCACGACGGCGGAGGATCTGGACGAGCTCCGCGGGTATTTTCGGAACTTCCGCGAATGGATGGCGATCGAGGGCAGACTGGACGAATTCGACTTTGACATATCGCGGATCGCCCCGGACAACTACGTGTACATCCGCACGCGGGAGCACGAGCCGATCGGGGATCCCGACGTCTGGAAGTACGCCGACTACACCGTGTACTACTTTGACGTCTCGACGTGCGTCCTGTATTATATCCACACGAATATATAACAAGTTTCGCCAAAAGGGATATTTGCCCGCGGACAAGTCGGGATTCGTGATATCGTGATGTCGGGGGAGGGTCACCGCTTCGCGATTCCGATCATCGAACCATGCAAGACGCAGATGCAGCTTCAAAACGGAGCGAAGCGACCCGAAATTCCGCATTACGCCTTCCGAATTTCGCATTCGCGCGAAGCGACAACAAAAAAACCGTCCGGTCTTTCGACCGGACGGAGCTGTTATATGGGGAAGGGCTTAATACATGCCGCCGCCCTGGGCTGCCGCCGCCATGGCCGCCGCGTTCGCCGCGTCCGCCTGCGGATCGGGCTTGTCCGCAACAAGCGCCTCGGTGGTCAGGACCATCGCAGCCACGCTGGCCGCGTTCTCGATGGCGCTGCGGGTGACCTTGGTGGGATCCAGAATGCCGGCTTCGAACATGTCAGCGTAGGTGTCGGTCGCGAAGTCGTAGCCGTAGCCGGGCTTGCCCTCGCGCAGGATGCTGTCGATGATGACGCTGCCCTCGAGACCGGCGTTCGCCGCGATCTGACGGATGGGCGCCTCGAGCGCCTTGAGTACGATCGCCACGCCCGTCTTGCGGTCCGCGTCCTCGGTCGCGTCCTTGAGCGCCTTGACCGCGGGAGCCGCGTTCAGCAGCGCCACGCCGCCGCCGGCCACATAGCCTTCCTCGACAGCCGCCTTGGTGGCCGCGAGCGCGTCCTCGATGCGCAGCTTCTGCTCCTTCATCTCGACCTCGGTCGCCGCGCCGACATGGATGACGGCCACGCCGCCCGCCAGCTTGGCAAGACGCTCCTCGAGCTTCTCACGGTCGAAATCGGACTTGGTCTCGGCGATCTGCGCCTTGATCTGGGCGACTCTGCTGTCGATCTCTTCCTTGACGCCGGCGCCGTCGACGATGACGGTGTTCTCCTTGGAGACCTTGACCTGTCTGGCCTGGCCCAGCTGAGACAGCTGCACGTCCTTGAGCTCGAGGCCGAGCTCGCTGGTGATGACCTCGCCGCCGGTGAGGATGGCGATATCCTTGAGCATCTCCTTGCGTCTGTCGCCGAAGCCGGGGGCTTTGACGCTGACGCTCGTGAAGGTGCCTCTGAGCTTGTTGAGGATCAGGTTGGTGAGCGCGTCGCCCTCCACGTCCTCCGCGATGATGAGCATGGGTCTGCCGGACTTGACGACCTGCTCAAGCAGGGGCAGGATCTCCTGAATGTTGCCGATCTTCTTGTCCGTGATGAGAATCAGCGGATCGTCCAGAACGGCCTCCATCTTGTCGGAGTCGGTGACCATGTAGGGGGAGATATAGCCGCGGTCGAACTGCATGCCCTCGACGATGTCGCAGGTGGTCAGACCCGTCTTGGACTCCTCGACGGTGATGACGCCGTCCGCGCTGACCTTTTCCATGGCCTCCGCGATCAGGGAGCCGACCTCTTCGTTGGAGGAGGAGATGGTGGCGATGCGCTTGATGTCGTCGCTGGTGGTGACGGGCTTGCTCGCCTTCTTGATCTCGTCCACGGCGCAATCGACAGCCGCCTTGATGCCGGCCTTGACGACCATGGGATTGGCGCCCGCGGCCACGTTCTTCATGCCCTCGGTGACCAGCGCCTGCGCCAGCAGCGTCGCTGTGGTGGTGCCGTCGCCGGCGACGTCGTTGGTCTTGGTAGCGACTTCCTTGACTAACTGCGCGCCCATGTTTTCATAACGGTCCTTCAGCTCGATCTCCTTCGCGATGGTCACGCCGTCGTTGGTGATCGTCGGAGCGCCGTAGGTCTTGTCCAGGACGACGTTGCGGCCCTTGGGGCCCAGTGTGATCTTGACG
>ONWP01000414.1 GCA_900321595.1 uncultured Eubacteriales bacterium | reverse complement strand
CTTGCGAGCAGCCGCGCCGCGGTGTGCAGCCGGCGCATAAAAAGCGGGGAGGGCGGCGCCGCGTCGCGCAGAAGCGGGCAGATCGTGTACGCGCGCAGATCCGGCAGGACTGCGCAGCTGCCGTCGGGCAGGACTGCCGGCAGATAGGGGAAGATCATGCACGCCAGCGGCCTTCCGGCCCGGCTGCAAACGCCGCGGCATACGGCCACGGTCGGTTCGCCCGGATGCAGAACAAGCTCCTTTTCGCCGCGCAGAAAGCGTTCTTCGCCGGGAAATACGTACATCCCGGTCTCCTCGTCGCCGCTGCAGCAGCGTTTGCCGCACCGGCAGCCGCAGTCGTCCGCCGTCGGGGTGACGCCGCGCAGCAGGTGTCTCGCGCGCAGGATCAGCTTCTCCCGGTCCGTCAAGCGATCGCCTCCCGTCGTTGTTTACCTTCATTATATGATTTCCGCACGTCTGTGTCAACTTTTACGCCAAACAAAAACGGGGAAACGCGGCGCGCTCCCCGTCGGATAAAGATATGCTCAGTTTGAAGACGCGGGCTCCGCGCTCTGCAGATTCTGCTCGCTGACCAGCTTGCCGGAGCCGTCGAACTCCCGGCTGGACGTGCGGGTGCCGTTTTTGTCCACGGTGTATTCATGATAGCTCTGCAGTTTTCCGGCCGCGTCGAACCGTTCGTCCTTGATCAGGTGCTGGTTCTCGTCGTATGTATACGCGGTGTATTCCAGAATCTTGTCGCTGCTGTCGTATTTTGTGTATTTCGTCTGCAGTTTGTCCTTGTTGTATTCGTAAACGAAATAGTACTTGACCTTTTCGTCGGCGTCGAGTACGATCAGCTTCACCAGCTGCCCGCTTTCATTGAGCTCCGCTTTCGTGTACTGGGTGATTTTTCCGTCGGCGTCATACTGCGTCGTGAGCTTGAGAGAGCCGTTTTCATATTCGCTGACCCGCTTATCTTTGACCGCGCCGGCGTCGTCGTAGTCGTACACTGTGATGGTCTGCAGGTCGCCGCCCGGCGTGCGGACCTCTTCCATGGTCAGCTTGTTGCTGTCGTTGTAGGTCATGACCTTGTGCTCCGCGACGTCGGAACCGTCGAGCTTGTATTCCTCGACGAGGTTTTTGTTTTCGTCATAATACTTCACGGCGACGGTGCCGTCGGCTTCCTTGCTTGTCTTCGTGACCAGATTGCCCCGCGTGTTGGGCTTCAGCTGATCCACGACGGAGGCGACTTCGCCGAGCTCCGTGGAAAGCTCTTCCCCCGCTTTGTGCTTCGCGCAGCCGGCGAAAAGGCTGAGGATCAGCACAAGCGCGATCATGAGAGAGATGACTTTTTTGTACATGAAAACAACTCCTGTCGGTTGGTTTGCTACAGCAGAGACGCGGCCGGCCCGTCCAGCAGGATCAGCGCGTCCGGGTGATTCTGCAGGATCGAAGCGGGACACGCCGGCGTGACGCCGCCCCGGATCATATCGCGGACCGCCTGCGCTTTTTTCGCGCCGGTCGCGATGAGCACGATGCTGCGGGCGTTCATGATCGAGCCCACGCCCATGGTGACCGCGCGGCGCGGCACGTCCTCTGCGCGCGTGAAAAACCGTTTGTTCGCTTCGATCGTGGATTCCGCCAGATCGACGACGAAGGTACCGTAGCTGAACGCGTCTGACGGTTCGTTGAAGCCGATGTGTCCGTTGCCGCCGATCCCCAGGACCTGCAGATCGATGCCGCCGGCGGATTCGATCGCGGCGTCGTATGCAGCGCATTCCGCAGTTATATCCGCGGCGTTCCCGTTGGGGATGTGGGTGTTCGCGGGATCGATATCGATGCGGTCGAACAGGTTTTTCCGCATATAGCTGTGGTAGCTGTGCGGATCAGCCGCGTCCAGGCCGCAGTACTCGTCAAGATTGAATGTGACCGCGTCGGCGAAGGAGATCGTCCCCGCGCGGCACGCGTCGATCAGCAGACCGTACATGATGAGCGGACTCGAGCCGGTGGCCATGCCGAGCACGCTGTCCGGCTTGTTGCGGAGTTGTTCGATGAACCGGGCAGCCGCGGCTTCGCCGACGCGCTGTTCGCTGTCAAAAACACGGATTTCCATTTTAGCATTCCCCCTGAAAATCGTCGGAAGAATGGTATCACAATTCAATGCAGGTTTCAAGTGCTCAAACGTGAACAAACATGTTTTTTACGGTTTCATTATGCGGCCGCAGACTTAAAGCTGCCTTGAAGGAAAACCGCTTCCGCGCGACGGGCGGAAGCGGTCTTATCGTTTCTCAGTCAGCCAGCGGCAGGCGCACCCTCGCGGTAAACAGGTCTCCGTCGATCGAGATGTTCAGCGCGCCGTTCTGCAGACGGCACAGGTCCTTCGCGATGGACAGCCCCAGTCCGCTGCCGCTCTGATGCCTCGACGCGTCGCCGCGGACGAAGCGTTCCGTCAGCGCATCAGGGGAGATGTTGAGCATTTCGCGGCTGGTGTTGCGCAGTGTGAAAACGCCGAAGCCGTCCGCCTCGCTGACGTCGACAAAGATCCGCGTATTCGTCTGCGAATACTTGACCGCGTTTGAAAACAGATTTGACAGGATCCGATAGGTCCGGTTGCCGTCCGCAGTCACAAAGATCTGCGGCGTTTTTTCATCAAAAATGATCTCACAGCCGTTTTTCTCGGCCTGCTGCAGAAAATCAGCCATCGTCTGCACGGTCATTTCCGTCAGGCTCAGCCGGGTCAGGTGCATCTCTATATTGCCCGCGGAGGCTTTGCTCGCTTCGATCAGATCCTCGATCAGCCGCTTGAGCTTGACGGACTGCTCACCGATGACCTTGACGTAGCCGAGGGCCTCCTCGTCGTCGATCGGACGCGTCTGCAGAAGCTCCGTATAGCTGATGAGGTTCGTCAGCGGCGTTTTGAGGTCGTGGCTCACGTTTGTGATGAGCGCGGTCTTCGTCTGCTCGTTGCGCACAGCCTCCGCGACCGCCTGCGTTTCGCGCCTGACGGAGCGGCTGACCGCGTCCGAAAGCTTCTGCAGCGTGGCAGGATAAGGCAGCTTTTTGCGGGCGGGCTCTTTTCCGTCGCGCAGCGCCCGGGTCAGGGCATCGACCTGAAAGACGTACCAGACGAGATACGCGATAAACGCGAGACTCAGCACGGCGGCGCCCGGCCAGAAATCGCGATCCAGCGCGATCGTCAGCAGATCCGCGAACCCGGCCAGCGCCGCGAGCCCCGTCAACACGATCAGCGGCGCGGCGCTGCCAGCCGCGATCCGGTCGCGCAGCCGGGTAAACAGCCGACCGAGCAATGCGCAGAGGCGGCCGATGAGCGTCCTTCGCAGGAGCTTCTCTCCCGCGCGCTTCTGCCGGACGACGGACGCGGCAAATTCGACCAGCACGGCGCCGACGCCGGCGCTTGTCAGCCCGAACAGGACGGGCAGATACCGGTCGAGCTGTATAAGATAGCGATTCATACCGGCAAAACCGTTCGACACGCCCTCGAGGTCGTCGATCACGATCAGTCCGGACGCCGTCATGGCGGCTGTCAGAAGGCCGGACAGGACAAGATGCGCGTCGAGGGGCAGACGGTCGATCAGTATCGTCACACATTTGCGTTCTTTGCGATCGACGCCGACTGCTGAAAGGAATACGATCGCGCAAACGCACGCGAGCACAAGCGAACAGACCGCCAGAGAGACGAGAAGCGGGAACGGCAGGACCTGCGCCGTGCGGTAGACCTCCGCGGCGGATCGGTAGGCGTCCGCGCCGGGAAAACGGCCGTTGCCGTCCATCAGGACGGAGACCGTAACGGCGTCCACGTGTTTCGCGCCGGGGTCGAGCGACGCGAACGCGCTCTGCATCGCGAGCGTCGGCGAGCAGTCGGTTTTTTCAGCTGACCATTGATAGGTCGCGGCTGTGTGAAGCGCGCCGTCCCGGTCGCCGCTTGAAAACACGTCGCCGTTCGCGTTCTGCGCAAAATACGACAGATTTGAGCGCTGGGAAAGCGTCAGCGCCTGACGATCCAGAAACTCTCCCTCGATCAGCAGCGCGTTTTCGAAGGCAGTCCGGATCCTGTCCGGCAGGATCGCGTCGAGGGCGTCCGCGTCCAGCGCAAGGTTCTCGAAGTCCAGCGGCACGTGCAGCGCGTTCGGCCTGTCAGTCTTTTCGCTGTAGAACGTAACGGCCGGATCGCCGTCCGGATCAATGAGCAGGGTAAAGCTGCGGTTGTTTTCGTAAAATGCCTGCTCCCGCACAAGGTACGCGTAAGCGAGAAGATCGGCGTCCGTTTTCGCTGTGTTGAGCGCCTGCACGGCTTCCCGGACGGCT
>ONWP01000415.1 GCA_900321595.1 uncultured Eubacteriales bacterium | reverse complement strand
TCGCCGATGACGTAGATCGCGTTATTCAGGCTGGCGCTGAAGTTCTGGCCGCACAAAAGCGTGCGCAGGATCTTTTCGGTGGAGCCGAAGACGTCGCCCATCGCGGTGATGAAGGTGTTGTACTCCTGGCCGGAGACGGTGCTGACGCCCCAGTCGAAGGGCACGAACTCGCCGTTCTCAATGTAGCCGAGCTCTTTGCCGCTGACCTTGCCGTCGGGCTCAGAGCCGTCCTTGCCGTCGAAGTAGGTCCAGTTGCGGCCGGCGCGATTGAGTTCCGTGATGATGCGGGCGTACTTCGTGGCGTTTCTGCCCTGCAGGTAGCTCGCGAAGGTGTTGGGATAGATGTTCGCGCCGATGCTGCTGAACAGCTGCGGGATCGTCGGCGTGCTGCCGACAGAATAATCATCGCCGTCTACGCGGATCGTTTCGCTTGCGTTGTCAACGTACAGGTTGATACCGCCGCCGACGCTGCTGTTGATGGCGGAGCCCTTCAGATAACCGACAGCCTTGGTGGAGCCCCACTGCGGCGCGCCGATGTAATCCGGCGCAAGGCTCTGCAGATCGCTGAGCAGGCCGCCCAGCAGGTCGGTCAGCATCGGGAACAGCAGACCGACGACCGTGTTGATGATGTTGTTGGTGAAGACCTTATGGGTCAGCAGGACCTCGATGTACTCGCTGATTCCGTGGACGTCCTGGCTCCAGACGACGTTGCCTTCCTCATCCTTGTCCTCGACCTTGTCCAGCTGCAGCGTCTGGGTGAAGTCGTCGGACTTGATGAACTTGTCGAGCTTCGTGATCGTCTGGTTGACCTTCGTCTCCGTCACGACGTAATCGTCGTTGGAGCTGTCCTTGCCGCGGGCCACGTCGGTGATGTACTCGCCCTGGCTGGCGTAACGGGTGGTGAACACGCCGTTGCCGTCATGGTTGTGATGCTGATGGAAGACGCTCGTGCCGCCGGTCGCCTTGAACTCGTCGACCTTGTCCAGATAAGTCTGGAATCCGGCCGTCGTGCTCTCGTCGTTGGAGCGAAGCCAGCTTCTGTACTTGCAGTAGTTGTAAAGATCCTGATCGAAGGCGGAAACGGCGCCCTCGATGACGGAGAAGTTATCGAAGTTGATCTGATTGTTATAGTTGTTGTTCCAGGTCTGGACGACGTTGTCGATCTGGGCGCTGTTGCGCGCGATGATGTTCGCCTTCAGCGCGCCGAGATAGGTGTTCTGATCGTTCGTATTGTAGGAGCCCAGCGCGTTCTGCAGCAGAACGGTGCGGCCCTTGTAGACGACCTGGAAGATCGCGTCGGCGTAGGTCGCGCCCACGTCGTTCTTCAGGCTGTTGTAAGCCGCGGCGATCTCCGTGACCTGACCGGACACAGCCTCCACCACGTTGCCGTCGACGTCCGTATAGCGCGGCGCGCCCGCGACGTAGGTGTATCTTTCGGTCGCCTTGGTGTTGGAGTAGTAGTTCATATCGATCCACAGATCGCGGCCGACATCATTAAAGTAATTCTGGTAAACGCCCTCGCCGCCGGAGGCCTTCATGGCCGTATCGGCGTTGTTGCTCAGCGTGGAGAGCGCGGCGATCACAGCGTCGCCGTTCTGCTCGGTGAACTGCGCGGGAGCGGTCGCCTTGAGCGCGTTCAGCGCGGAGATGTAGTTATCAGCCGCGACGATCGTGCCCTCAAGCAGCGCGTACTCCTCAGCG
Organism: uncultured Eubacteriales bacterium; assembly: GCA_900321595.1. Taxonomy (GTDB): domain Bacteria; phylum Bacillota; class Clostridia; order Oscillospirales; family Acutalibacteraceae; genus UBA1081. The sequence continues at coordinate 2,112 of ONWP01000415.1, read as the reverse complement.
TCGATGCGGGGGGTGGGATCCTCGGCGTTCGGCTCGTCGGTCTGACCGGCCTCGATCTCGGCCTGGTTCGCGGCGATGATGTCGTCGAGCATGCCCTGCACCTCAGGCGCGCGCATGTCAAGGTAAGCGTTCGCGTCGTTGATCTCGTCAAAGATCGAACGCTGATAGTAGAACGCGCGGATCCGCGCGTAGGTCGCGGCTTCGTTCGCGGCGGAGGAATCGCTCAGATAATCCTCGCCGGCATAGGCGGAGCGCACGAGCTCGAAAGCGGCGTCCACGGTGGAGGTGGAGCTGTTCTCAATCGCCTGGATCGAGCTGAACGCGGAATCCGCGGCGGCAAAGATGGTGCCGAGCGTTTCCGCCTCGTCCGCGGTCAGGTCGGCGTAGGTCTTGCCGCCCGTCAGCGCGTCAAAAGCGGTCTCCTGCTCGCCGAGAGCCGTGACGGGAGCCTTCAGGCCCTTCGCCTGGATGACGGTGTTCAGGCTGGCGTAGAAATTGTCGAACTTCGTCATGGAGCCGGCGCCGAAGAAGTGATCCCAGACCTCGCTGTCGTAGGGGCTCTTCAGCGCGTCGACCGCCGCGCCTTCCGTGCGGATGGCTTCCAGCTCGTCAGCGCTCTTGTCAAGCAGAGTGGCAAGATCGAGATCCACATAGGTGTTCAGGAAGTTCTGGATCTTCGCCAGGTCGGCCTTGGCGGTGGTGTTCGTCTGTGTGACGGACCCGTTGATCGCAGAGGTGTACTGCCAGCTGTAGGTGGTCCAATCGTGACGGTACTGCGTAATATGCTGCGAATTACATCCGCCCGTATCATAGGAGGTGTCGACGTCGTTAAAGCTCACGCTGGTACCGTTGGCAACAGTAACAGTCCACTTATACTGCGTGTCAAAGGAAGGCTCCACCTGCGCAAGCGTACGCGCAAGAAGATACTTCTTCAGATTCACGGTCACGCTGCCGGAAACCGCAGTACCCGTCGTCACGCCGTTGTAGGAAACATTGCTGGACGAGCTGTGGTCAGATTGGCTGCCATTCGTGAAATTGCCGGATTTCGTGTTCGCGCTGGTGCGACCGCTGTACGGATACGTACTGTAGTTGTTGGCACCCAACACAGCGCTCGCAACACCGAGATCCGCAGCGATCTGCGCCGGCGTCTGGGCACTGTTGCTGCCTGTCACCTTCGTCCTCGCAGCAGTGATCAACGCCTTGATCTGCGCCATAGCCGAGCCGTCATCATCCATGATGGTCGCGCCGGTCAGCTTGTCGTAGTCAGCCGCTGCCGCCTGTGCCGTGAAGGTCAGGCCGGTGAGTGCGATCGAGCAGGACGTGAACAGCATCAGAAATGCCAGCACGATGCTCAATGGTTTTCTTGCGACTTTCATCTTGCACTTCTCCTTTTTTCTCGGCGTACCGCAGTCGCTTCACCCGACCGCCGGACAAGGGCGCAGTACGAATCCTTGAGACGCGTCTTTGCCCGTTCGGCTGGGGGGAACGACTGTTTCCTGCCGGTCTGCCAAAGGCGGATTTAAAGACAATCCACCCCTGGTCATAATTTTGCATATCCATTCTATCACCACGTTTTCCCAAAATCAATAACTTTTTTTTAATTTTCGTTCAAATTCTGTTAATTTGTATCGCATTTCACATTTTTGTCGGACCGATTCACAGAACCGTCACAAATCGCCGAAACGGGCGCAATGATTAACCGTTTCCCGCACAGACGGCAAAAGAAAAACCGCCCGCGAAAACAAGCGGACGGCGTGATCAACCGTGTAAATCGTATACATATTATAATGAAAAGCTACGCTTCGCCCCGCGCCTCCAGGAAGCGCAGCACCTCTTCGCGGGTCGGAATGGTCTCCGCCGCGCCGACGCGCGTGACCTCGATCGCGGAAGCCGCCGCGCCCAGACGCAGCGCCCGCGCCGGGGACGCGCCCGTCAGGAGCGCGTGCAGGCAGAAGCCCGTGAACGTGTCGCCCGCGCCGGTGGTGTCGAGCGCGTCCACCCGGAACGCCGGAACGCGCGCCTCGATCTCCCCGTCAAAGTACATCGCGCCGTCCGCGCCGCGCGTGAGCACCACGACGCCGTGACTGCGCGCGTGCAGAGCGCGCACGACGG
>ONWP01000416.1 GCA_900321595.1 uncultured Eubacteriales bacterium | reverse complement strand
GTCCGGCGGGCGTCATGACCGCCGGCACCGCGCAGAAATACGTCAACATCGACGGTTACATGCCGGGCAAACGCATCGTCATTCTGGGCTCCGGCGACATCGGCCTCATCATGGCGCGCCGTATGACGCTCGAAGGCGCGAAGGTCCTGACCGTATGCGAGATCATGCCGTTCTCCGGCGGTCTGACGCGTAATATCGAGCAGTGTCTCAACGATTTCGGCATTCCGCTGCGGCTCTCCACCACGGTCATACAGACCCACGGCGCCGAGCGTCTGGAGGGCGTGACCATCGCCAAGGTCGACGAGTATATGCACCCGATCCCCGGCACACAGGAATACATCCCCTGCGACACGCTGCTGCTCTCCGTCGGCCTCATCCCCGAAAACGAGCTGACCAGTCAGGCCGGGATCGCGCTCGACCGCGCCACAAAGGGCGCCGTCGTCTCAGAGACGCGTGAAACCGAGCAGGAAGGCATCTTCGCCTGCGGCAACGTCCTGCAGGTCCACGATCTGGTGGACTATGTGACGCTCGAAGCGCAGACAGCCGGCAAGGGCGCCGCCGACTATATCCACGGCAGGCGCAGCTCCGGCAAGACGGCGGCGACCGAAACCGGCTTCGGCGTCAGCTATATCGTACCGCAACGCGTCGATCTGGACGCCGCCGAGGACGTAAAGCTCTATTTCCGCGTGCGCGGCGTCTACAAGAAAAAGAAGGTCCGCGTGACGGCCGGCGATACGGTCGTCTCGGAAAAGACGCATCTGAAGCTCGCCCCCGGAGAAATGGAAAACGTGATCGTCCCGCGTGACGTGATCGCGAACCTGCCCGCCGGCAGCCGGATCAAAGTGGAAGTGGAGGCGTGAAATCATGAAACGTGAACTCAACTGCATCGCCTGCCCGCTGGGCTGCCTCATCACAGTCGAATACGAGGGCAAAGAAGTGCTCAGCGTCACAGGCAACACCTGCAAACGCGGCGAGGCCTACGCCAGGCAGGAGATCGTCAATCCCGAACGAAGCATCCATTCCACCGTAAAGGTCACGGGCGGCCGCCATCCGGTGGTGCCGTGCAAGACCTCCGTCCCCATCCCGAAGGAAAAGATCTTTGACGTGATGGCGGAGATCAACGGCGTGACCGCGCAGGCGCCGATCACGATCGGCCAGGTGCTCATTCCGAACGTCTGCGGCACAGGCGCGGACATCGTCGCGACCAATCACGAAAACGCATAATCAGAATCGGGCAATGTCCGCCGCGGCATTGCCCGAAATAACACAAGCGAGGCATCATCGATGAAATCTGACGCTCTTACGCTGGCGCTGGCGCAGCGCCCCACCGCGAGACAGCGCAGCTGGCAGGACAGAGAATTCACCGGCCTGATCGCGTTCAGTCTGGCGACGTTTACCGGCGAATCGGTCTGTGACGGAACCGCCGACGCGACCATGTTTTACCCCGTTGACTGCGATCCGACCCTCTGGGCGCAGATCTGCCGGGACGCCGGCATGCAAGGCGTCCTGCTGACGGCAAAGCATTACGACGGCTTCTGCACCTGGCAGACCGAGACCACGCGGTACGGCGTCGCCCATACGAACTGGCTCGACGGCGGCGGCGACGTCATGCGCGATACCGCCTCCGCCGTGCGCGCCGCAGGCCTTCCCTTCGGTATTTATTATCCGATTTGGGACAGGCACGAGCGCTCCTACGGTCAGACGGGCGGCGTGTACAACCGGTTTGTGCTGACGCAGATCGAAGAGCTGACGACCCGCTACGGCTCCCTCTTTGAGTTCATGCTCGACGACCGCTGCGAGGAAGCGCCCGCGGAGCCGATCGACTACGGCGCGATCTACCGGCTCATCCGGCGGAACCAGCCCGGCTGCGCGATCACGTTCCGCGGCCCCGACGCCAGATTTGTCGGCAACGACCGCGGCGTGACGCGCGCGTCCGAATTCAGCACCGTCCCGGCCGCCTATTCCTTCGACGAGGACGGCAGCGTCCCCGTGAGCAGGAACGCGCCGAAGCCGGGCAAATGGGATCTGGACATCGCCTCCGCGAAGGCGATCAAAAAGGAGACGGCGTTCCGCTGGGCGCCCTGCGAAACGATCGTTCCGATGCGCCCGCACTGGTTCTACTCAAAGAATGACAACAGCGCCGCGAAGACGAAGGACAAGCTGCTGGACTTCTACAACCGGACGGCGGGAAACAACGGCTCGCTGTGTCTGGTGCTGTCCCCCGATAAGAACGGCGGCTTCACCGACATGGAGATGCAGATCCTGCGCTCGACCGGGCACGACCTGCAGATCCTCTACGCGTACAATCTCTGCAAGGACGCTGAAATCACCGCGTCCAGCGGCAAAGGCAAAACCGCGAATCTGCTGACCGACAACGATACGTTCTGGTCGCCGGAGGAAAAAGACCGGGAACGCGCGGTCACCGTCCGTTTTGAAAAGCCGGAGATCTTTGACCGCGTCGTGCTGCGGGAAAACCTCGCGGGCGGCGAACGGGTGGAAT